>JAFVAA010000184.1 GCA_017476305.1 Lachnospiraceae bacterium | reverse complement strand
TGATGTTAAAGCGTCCGGGCGCAGGTGAGCATCGGGGAGAGGTTTATGGATTCAGCCTCGTGTATAGTGGGAATTTTTTAGCGCAGACGGAAGTGACTCCATTTCAAATGACGAGAGTGATGCTGGGAATCCATCCGGAGTCATTTGCATGGAAACTTTCGAAGGGAGAGACTTTTACTACTCCGGAGGTTGTTCTGGTCTATTCGGATCAGGGAGTGAACGGGATGAGCCAGACCTTTCATAAACTGTATCGTACCAGACTGGTACGTGGCTTCTGGCGGGATAAAGAAAGACCGGTTCTTTTAAATAACTGGGAGGGAACTTATTTTGACTTTGATGAGGAAAAGCTGTTAAAGATGGCGCGTAAGGCAAAGGAGACGGGAGTCGAGCTGTTTGTTTTAGATGATGGCTGGTTTGGAAAACGGAATGATGATTACAGAGGTCTGGGTGACTGGTACTGTAATCTGGAAAAAATTCCTTCCGGTATTAAAGGTCTTTCTGAGAAAATCGAAGAGATGGGGATGAAGTTTGGCCTTTGGGTGGAGTTGGAAATGGTGAATATGGACAGTGATTTATACCGTGCGCATCCGGACTGGATCATTCAGGCACCGGGGCGTTTTCCGAGCCACTCCAGACATCAGCAGGTTTTGGACTTTTCAAGAACAGAGGTAGTGGATTATATATACGGGATGATCAGTAAAATATTAGAGGAATCTAAAATTTCGTATATTAAGTGGGACATGAACCGCTATATGTCAGAGCCCTATAGTACCGCTCTTGGTCATGACAGGCAGGGAGAGGTTATGCACAGGTATATTTTAGGAGTGTATGAGCTATACCGAAGATTGACAGAGCGTTTTCCGGAAATTTTATTTGAGTCCTGTGCCAGCGGAGGAGCCAGATTCGATCCGGGGATGTTGTTCTATGCACCGCAGGCATGGTGCAGTGATGATACGGATGCGAATGAACGGTGTAGAATCCAGTATGGAACTTCCATGGTGTATCCGGTCGTGTCCATGGGTTCTCATGTGTCTGCCGTGCCGAATCATCAGTTTGCAAGGATTACTCCGCTACAGACCAGAGGGGCGGTAGCGATGTTTGGAACCTTTGGCTATGAATTGGATTTAAATCTGCTTTCTGATGAGGAGTTCAGTATCGTAAAGGAACAGATACAGATGATGAAAAAATACAGGAAGCTGATTCAGATGGATGGGGATTTTTATCGTCTGCTCAATCCGTTTGAAGGAAACGAGGCGGCATGGATTTCTGTTTCTTCAGACCGGAAACAGGCACTTGCCCTTTTTTACCAGATGCTAAATAAGGCAAACGACTCGTGGCCGCGTATGAAGCTTGCCGGGCTTAATGAGGATACCTGCTATCTGGTAAAGTGGAAAGCCGGAGAAAATGTGTATGAATATATGGCTTTTGGAGATGAACTGATGTATGCAGGGCTTCCGGTCCAGAGAGAGGATCTTCTGTTACAGGGAGGAGATTTTGCCGCGATTCTGTTTGAGTTAGAGGCTGTAGAGTAATTTAATGCGTTTACGATAAGGAGCTGTCACAAAATAGCAGGTTTTATATTTGTGACAGCTCCTAAAACGAGTTAAGAAAGGGGATAAGCATGAAAAATGAGATGCTGGAAAAGCTCCGGCAGGCAGTGGCACATTGGACGGTTCCTGAAATTCCTGAAGAAATATCTTTAGGCGATATGCCCGGAGATAAAGTGAATATTGTGGATGGTCATATCAAAAAAGCCAATCTGATTTTTCCTGAGCTTTTAAAGCTGATGGAAGCGAATCTGGAAGGGAGAAGGAATGAAAAAACGGTAATCGCAATTGGTGGCGGTTCGGGAGTTGGAAAGTCCGGGATTGCTGCTCTCTTAACATATTACTTTAAGCAGATTGGGATTGGAAGTTATACGATGTCCGGAGATAACTATCCGCACAGGATTCCGGCTCAAAATGATGCAGAGAGGCTTAGAATTTTTCGTATTCATGGGATACGTGGATTGATTTCAGGTCATTTGTATTCGGAGGAGATAAAAGAAAAATTATGCAGGATTCAGAAAGAAGAAAAGGATGCATGCCCGCAGCTTGCTATAGAGGAGCCATGGCTGGAGGTCTATCAGAGAGCGGGGAGAAATGCGCTGTTTTCTTATTTGGGAAGTAATCAGGAGCAGAATTTTGATGAGGTATCAGATATTCTTTCGCAGTTTAAAAACGGAGCGGATCAGCTGTGGCTCAAACGGATGGGAAGGGAGGAGACATCTATCTGGTACGAAAGGATGGATGTTTCTAAGAACGGAGTGCTTCTTTTGGAATGGACACATGCTTTGAACCGGTGCATCAAAGGGGTGGATATACCTGTTTTTTTAAACAGTACACCGGAAGAAACGAGAGAATACAGATTGAGACGGAACCGTGACAGAAATGCGGATACACCCTTTATCAGCATGGTGATTGAAATAGAACAGAAGCTGTTAGAGGGGCAGGCAGATCAGGCGAAGCTCATCATTTCGAAAGCAGGAGAAAGGATTTCGTATGAAGAATACCGGAGACTGCTGGGAGAGAGCGGATGAGGAATGGGGCATAGACAGATGGATAATGCAGAAATGAAAAAGGAAAGGGATGTTTATTTCAATGGAAAAGAATAAGATAAGACCGATGATTAATTTTTATCCGGATAGTATCGGAAATCATATGAAGCAGGGAGTGAAATTTCTTTCTGCACCAGAAATGAGGGGGAGCTTTTCTTCCTCTTATATTTTGCCAAGTCTGTATCATTCTGATCTGGACAGAGGGTTTTGCGTGGTGGATTATGATTTAAATGAAGAGTTGATTTGCCATGAGGATTTGGAGGAGCT
>JAFVAA010000183.1 GCA_017476305.1 Lachnospiraceae bacterium | reverse complement strand
GGCGTGTTCTCCTTTACATATGATGGGATCCAGGAAACGCTCTACTATGTACCGGTCGAGGGAACGGACTGGATGCTTACGTACCTGATCAGAGAGAGCGTGATCAATGAGCAGATCAACTCCATTTCAGACGGCATCATCAAAAGGAGTCTGGTGCAGTCCGTGCTGACAGCATTGGTGCTGGTGGCAGTGTTTACCTTTATGATCATCCAGCTTCGGAAAAATGCGAAGCTTACCTTGGAAAAAGAGGTTTCTGAAACGGAGAACCGGGTAAGACAGCAGGAGCTGGAAGAACAGGTTGCCATGCAGGAGGAGCTTTTGGAGCAGGAGAAAAAGAAAGCAGAGCAGGATAAGATGATCACTGCCATGGCATCGGACTACCGGAGCGTTTATTACGTGGATCTGGATGCCGATGAAAGTATATGCTACCGAAGTGATTTTCAAAATATAGATGGCGTGAAGGAAGGGGAGTATTTTTCTTTCCAGGAGAAGTTTTCAGAGTATGCGGAGGAGTATGTGGATGAGGAATATCGAGAGGGATTTCTGGCGTTCATAGAACCGTCTGCTATCCAGGAAAGGTTAAAACTGGAAAAGCTTCTGGTCTACCGGTATCTGATCCATCGGGATGGAAAGGAAAGCTATGAGATGCTCCGGATGGCAGGGGTTCGCCATGCGGGAGAGAGGGAAGATGATACGGTTCATGCGGTCGGAGTCGGTTTTACCGATATTGATGCAGAGATGAGGGATTCCCTGGAGAAAAGCCAGGCACTAAGTGATGCCCTGCAGGTGGCAGAGGAGGCGAGCAAGGCAAAAACAGTCTTTTTGTCAAATATGAGCCATGAAATCCGTACCCCTATGAATGCAATCATAGGGCTGGACAATCTGGCTTTGAACGATCCGGAGATTTCAGACGGGACGAGAGAGTATCTGGAAAAAATCGGAAATTCAGCAAAGCATCTGCTTGACCTGATCAATGATATTTTAGATATGTCAAGGATCGAGTCAGGGCGGATGGTTATCAGGAGTGAGGAATTTTCTTTCTCTAAACTGATGGAACAGGTGGGCACCATTATCAGCGGCCTGTGCCGGGAGAAGGGGCTGACATATGACTGCCGGATCAATGGGGAAATTGATGATTATTATATCGGGGATGATATGAAGCTCAGACAGATCATGATCAATATTTTAGGAAATGCTGTCAAGTTCACTCCGAAAGGCGGGAAGGTGGAATTCATCGTGACGAAGACTGCCGGATATGATAGAAAGTCAACGCTCCGCTTTGAGATGAAGGATACCGGTATCGGCATGAGCAAGGATTATCTGCCGAAGATTTTTGAGACCTTCAGCCAGGAGGATGCGCTGGCAGCCAATAAATACGGAAGCTCCGGACTTGGTATGGCAATCACGAAGAACATCGTGGAGATGATGAACGGAAAGATTGAAGTGGAGAGCGAAAAAGGAAAGGGAACCACGTTTACCGTGACGGTCACGCTTTTGGATTCCGACAGAAAGAATTCGGGCGAGGATGGTGATCTGGAAATCGTGCCGGGTGAGATGTCCGTATTGGTGGTGGATGATGATAAGATTGCCGGGGAACATGCAAAACTGATCCTGGAAAAAGTCGGCATTTCCGCAGAGGTCGCTTTTTCTGGCAAGGAGGCAGTGGAGATGGTAAAACTGCACCATGCCCGCAGGGAACTGTATAACCTGATCATAGTAGACTGGCAGATGCCGGAAATGGACGGTGTGGAGACGACGAAGCAGATACGGGCTGTGGTCGGGAATGAATCTGCCATCATTATCCTGACTGCGTATAACTGGGATGACGTGCTTGATGAGGCTGTGGAGGCTGGCGTGGACAGCTTTATCGCCAAACCACTGTTTTCCGGAAACCTGTTAGACGAATTTAAGAAAGCCTTAAAGAAGAAAAAAATGACCACTGCAAAAGAAAAGGGGAAAGCAGACCTTGAAGGCAGGCGGATTCTTTTGGCAGAGGATGTGGATATCAATGCGGAGATCATGATGGAAATATTGGCTATGGAAGGTATGGAGACCGACCATGCAGAGAATGGAAAAATTGTGGTAGAAATGTTTTCAGCCCATCCGGAGGGGTACTACGATGCGATACTGATGGATATGCGTATGCCTGAGATGGATGGCTTGGAGGCAACGAAAGCGATACGCGCATTGGAGCGTGAAGATGCAAAGAAAATCCCTATCATAGCCCTTACTGCGAATGCGTTCGATGAAGATGTGCAGAGAAGCTTGCAGGCAGGACTGAATGCACATTTAAGCAAGCCTGTTGATCCTGATATTTTATATGAGACATTGGGAAATATGATTGACGGATAGCATGCCTGAGCAGGATGGTAACTTTGTCAGAAAATAAATCAGCCGGAGCTCTTTTACTGCTCATAAAGTGCTTTGGCTGTTTTTACAAAATGAGCCAGGGCAGATGCTTTATCCTTTGCCGCTTCTTTTCTGTAATATATTCCAAAAGCAGAATGGGGAGATTCCTTCCATTTGAGAAATACTAAATCCGGATGCGGCATCAAAAGGTGCTCCGGGATCAGGGAGTATCCAAAACCGGAAATCACGAGGGGATAGGCTTCGTTTGTATTGATGCAGATGATATTATCTAATTCGTCATTTACTGGTACGATGCGGTGTCCCCTGGAAAAGTAATTTTTCATGAGGTAGGGTGGAAGGTTGATGACCTGTCTGTAATTCCATAAAAGTCCGGAAGTTACTTCCGGCTTTTTTTCTGCAGGAGCATCGGATTCATAGAAATTTATTTTTTCTAAAATCGGATGTGATTTGGAAACGACACATACGAAATAGTCCTCATGCAGCTTTTTAAAGATAATATTTTCATCAGAAAATCTGGCATCCCTCATCCCGAGAATCAGATCGAGCTGCCCGGAGGTCAGCCTGCTCAAATTTGCATCGGTCTGGTCATAGATGAGGCTTGGATGCAGGGACGGAAAAGAGGGCAGAAGCTCCTTTAAAATCTTGCTGGTGATATTCATACAGTGTGGATCGCTGTATCCAATCCGCAGAGAATGAAGGGAGGTCTGATGAAATCCCGAAATCCAGTCTTTCGTGCGGTAGTAGGCGTTTAGCATCTCGGTAGCTTCGGGCAGGAATTTTCTGCCAATCTGTGTGAGGGAGACGGATCGGGTGGTCCGGTCAAAAAGTCTGGCACCAAGTTCGTTTTCCAGTGATTTGATCTGCTTGGTCACAGCAGGCTGGCTGAGTCCGAGTTGTTCGGATGATTTCATGTAATTCAGTGTACTTGACAGGCTGATGAAGCATTCCAGCTGCGTCGTGTTCATAGTTCTTTTCCTCCCCGTGCCCGTTACCGGATTGATTTGTCATCGTTTACACGTTTGTGCGAACGGTACTTATGATAGAATAATAACTGTTTTTTATTCCATATCGTTATAGATTATAACAAAAAGGAATTTCACTTTCAAGTGGATGTCTTGTATAATTTAACTGTAAACAATAATTAAGACACTTGGCAATGCATATTGCAGGAAGGAGTTTATTATGGCACTGAAAAAATTAGCAAGATGGAACAGCGGAAATGTACAGGCAGCAGCATGTGGCGGTGGAGATAAAAAGGTCGCAGCAGCATGCGGTGGCGGGGATAAGAGAATTGCAGCAGCATGTGGCGGTGGAGACAAGAAGATTGTAGCAG
>JAFVAA010000182.1 GCA_017476305.1 Lachnospiraceae bacterium | reverse complement strand
TTATCAGGGATTCTGCCTATGCGGTCATCGGGCAGATGTACCGCGCGACAGGCGGGGAGGTCCTAAAGGGTGCAGGAGAGCATGCGACCCTGGATGCTTTTATGGAAAAGCAGTTAAAAAATAAAGCGTTTGCTGCTTCCTTAAAGTCCAAACATGATCCAAAGAAGTTCATCCCGCCAAAGGAGGTCGCAAGGTTAGCGAGAGATGAGGAGCATATGCGCCATACCGGGGAAACATACCGGCAGGCGAATATAGGACCGAAAAAAGAAGCGGCAGCAAAGAAAGTGAAGCGTGCGCCGAGGCAGGCACAGAAAGATGACAAAGAGCGTTCTGTCATGGCACCAAAATAAGCATAGAAATGGAGGAAAACATTATGAGGAAGAGAGAGTTTATTAAGAAAAGTTTTGTGAAAAAGGCAGTTTCCATAGCGTGTGCATCTGCCCTTTTCGTGGCAGGCATTCCATCAGGAAAGGCATTTGCACAGGATGCTCCTGATGCGGCTGTTACGGCAGGAAACACGGAGACCGCAGCGACTGTCACGGGAGGCAGCATGGAGGCTGCTGCGACTGTCACAGGGGGAAGCACTGTACTTGCGCCTGCAGCAGCGGACTGTATGCAGAAGATCTATGAGAACCTGATCAAGGACGGTTCCGCATTTACGAAGAACCAGAAAGAGATACAGGAGTTTGCAGGTGACCAGATTGTTTATGCCGCATCCATAAATGGCAATACCATCACGATCACTGTCACCGGAAAAGATTCCTATGCGTCATCCAGCGGCGCCTGGGATTATGTCCTGGAGGGGGATTACCTGACCTATGTTTCAAAAGAGGGAGATTATCAGGGAGATGCCTATTTTTCCTATCTGGTCGGTGCAGCCGCAGATTACCTTGGCATGGACAGCGATCTGGTGACAGGTTACATTGCAGGGCTGACTAACAAGAACCTGAAAAGCGATTACTATATCATAGAGAAAGATACAGCGGGAAATCCGTTGAAATACAAGCTCTATGTGGGCGGGGCATATGACATGCCGGAGTTAGGGCAGTATTATCTGGATGCGGATTCTTTTGCTGTCATGTCAGCCCTTACTTCGGACTATACCAGCGGCTATACCCAGGCATGGAAGCTTAGGATGTATTATACAGGCAACAAAAATTCTGTGGATATCTATATCGGAGAGCATGACGCACTGACCGGGTTAGCGTATCAGTCCCTGGTTGAGGCTGTGAAAGTGCTGCAGCCTTTGGGATATGAGGATTTTATCGCAAATTACAAAGAGATTTCAGAAGTCAGTAAAGATGTTTATCAGGTATCTTTTGTGACGGATCAGGAAGAGCTTAAAGATACACTGAATGAGGTTGCGGATTCGCATTACAAATATATCAAGGTGCATTTTGACACGCCGCTGCCTCCTTCGCTTTTCTCTACGAAGATTTCTGTAAAGGCAGGCGGCACGGACTGGATTAACGTATTGAACGGGAACGGAGAGCCTGTGAAGTATGCTTCTTCCAATAAAAAAGTTGCCACCGTAGACAGTAATGGAGGGGTGACCGGATTAAAGAAAGGGACTGCTAAGATCACCGTGACCTGCTCCGATGGCACGAAGCTGACCTGCAAGGTAACGGTCACGTCTGATCCGGCGGTCAAGATAGGCGGCAAGGCATATAAAAAGAATAAGACCTATACCGTGAAGAAAGGAAAGACCTTAAAAGCGGTCATCACAGGAAAGGCATCTACAGTGAAAAATACCTATCAGACCTCTAAAAAGAAGATCGCAAAGATCGCCACTACGGATAAGAATGCAGAGACCGTAAAAATCAAAGGCGTGAAAAAAGGGACATCGAAGATCACGATCAAGGTAAATGGGGTGAGCTTTACATTTAAGGTAAAGGTAAAATAAGGGGCTTGGACAGTTCCTAAGGAATCTGTCATAATTAACTTTCCGATTTTGCAAGTGACAATGCTTTGATTTAAGGCATTGTCGCTCGCAAAACGAGAAAGTTATTAATGACAGGCTCCTAAGAACCGGCTTAAGAAATGAGAAAGGGAGTGAGGACTATGCCAAGACCACCACGTTTTACAAAGGATGAAGAGGGAAAGCCTTATATCTGGGAGGCAGGAGAAAATTTTTCCATACAGCGGCTGTCGGAGAAAGTGCAGTTCTTTTCCATGGATTTTTACATCGCATTTGGAGAGGCGGCAGAACGCAGGCAGAGGGAGCTGGCGGGCAGCACGGTAAATCTGCCGAATGCCCTGGAAACAGAAAGTCTGGAAAAGGCAAAAAAGGCAGTAGAAAATTTTCATGGTTTTAACCCATCAGACGAAAGGGTGCATCTTTCCAATATTGAGACGGTGAGACATTATCTAAATGAGCAGGAGGTCGCAAACCATAAGAGATATATCAGGGAAAATGCAGCACAAATGCATGGGATGGCAAACCGCCTGCGGACGGAACCGCCAGAGATGCCGGAAGGAGACCTGACAGATGAGCAGACCAGGGACTACCAGAAACAGGTACACCTGTGGACACAGAAACAAAGGATCGCAGACCATATGGACCGGTACATCAATGTGATGGATCCGGAAAAAGGAAATTATCTGGAAGCTCTTGCGAATAAACCCTATATGATTATATTTGCGGGATTGTATGGAAGTGACCCGCAGTTTGGCAGCATGGGGTTTGACCAGTGCATCGAGGGCTTAGACCAGCTTGATATCCCGGATCCGTCGCAGAGGAAGCCCATCTTTAGTACCTATATGGACATGATGGATGCCTTCCCCGTGGAGTTAGAGGTCGAGTATCACAGGCAGGAGATGGAAAAGACCGGATGGGATATCGAAAAGGAGCAGACGTACCTTCGTGAGTTAAAAAAAGCGCATGAGTTCGTCATTGACAAGTATGATAAGCTCAATGCGATTGAAGATGACA
>JAFVAA010000181.1 GCA_017476305.1 Lachnospiraceae bacterium | reverse complement strand
TAACAGAGGACAAGACCGTTCTTTTCACGGCCTTTGGCCTCTATAATCTGGGAATTGCATTTTACGGGAATAAATTCAGCATCTATACCGAAAACAACAGCCAGATATCACGCCAGAGCCAGTCAAAATATCTCTATGATATTCTCCGGTACCTTCCGGTAGACAGGCGGGAATTTGAACTGTTCCGTCTGAAAAAAACAGGCAAACCCTGCCTGTACCTGACCATAGGGATTCTAATGCTCCGAACCCTGCTCTCCCTGTATGCTTACCATACGGTTTCCCTCCCGGATCTTTTCCTCCTGCCGTGTATCACACTCATCATGCCCCTGCTCATCATCGGGATATCCATGCTCATCCCCTGGATATCCATATTCACGGAAAATCTCTGGTAAAAGCCGGAGCTGACATCAAATTCACCCCTATTTTTGAACACCAGCTCTCTGCAAATATTTTTCCACTTTTTCCAATATATACTCAGCATCTTCAATTTGTTTCTTACAATCTTCTTTTACTGCTATATAAAAATCATCGTAATCTGATGCAGAGCGAATATATTCGCTATCTTTAAATTTAACATAATCTTCATGCGTAAAATAATCATTTTGATGAACATATTCTGAATTAAATAAATGCAGCACACCCGCATGTGTTTTTGCATCTTTTTCCTTTAACGCCAATAAAGCTTTTACCGCTTTTTCAAATGAATAATATGCTCTGTTATTCGCAGACTTATACGAGTCATCCGCAAGAAGCTTTTTTGCTTCGTTCAATAATTCTCTTGCTCTCGCAATTCTAACATTCGCCAATGCTGCTCTATTATTTTTATCCATATATTACTTTCCCCTCCTTTTCTATGTTAGCATAAAAAGGATAGTATCTCTTCTTTTCATTAAATTCTGAATATGGCACACACACACAATTGACTACAACCATATTTTCTAAATCTATTTCAGCTGACAGCTCAACTAATCCATCTTTATATTTCCCGGTTTCTTCTCTATCACACATTACAAGAACCGCAAGATCGATATCGGATTCCTTAGTAAAATCTCCTCTGGCATAAGAACCAAAAAGAATAATCCTACCCAAATCATCCTGTATCAGTTCAGATATTCGCTTCGCAGTTTCAGATACAATATTTTCAATTCTATCTCCTTCCATAAACACCTTCCTTTCTCAATATTATAAATTGCAACCTTATATCTCTGAAGAGCAACTTTTTTTAATCGCAACAACCATACTATCACCCTCTTTTCTTAATCATTCACTTAGGAACTGTGCATACATACCCCAAAATATCCTCCGGCTTTTCAGCCAGAAACGCTGCCCCTGCATCCTTTAGCTCGTCCGCATTTCCATATCCAAACAGCACGCCTATCGAATCCAGTCCATTTTCCCTCGCACCAATCACATCATGCTTTCTGTCCCCGACCATCACCGTAGAGGATTTTTCCGAAATCCTGCAGCTCTGCAGGGCATATTTTATAATGTCCGCCTTTTCATTCCGTGTACTGTCCATGGTAGCACCCGCAACGAAATCAAAATAATCATAGAGCTTAAAATGCTTCAAAATCCGAACTGCATAGACTTCCGGCTTCGATGTAGCCACAAGCAAAGTTTTTCCCCGCTCCTTTAACGTATTTAACAGACTCTCTATCCCGTCATAAACCTCATTTTCATACAATCCACGCTCGGAAAAATACTCTCTGTAATACCGAATCGCCATCTCGCTTTTTTCTCTGGAAAACCCGTAAAAAACTTCAAAGGACTCCCGAAGCGGCGGTCCGATAAACTTGTATAAAGCCGCCCGGTCCTCTGCGTGGATATCAAACCTCCGAAGCGCATACATTACAGAATTTGTAATCCCAAGCCCCGGATCCGTCAATGTTCCATCTAAATCAAAAAGTATATTTTTATACATCTGTTTCACCTCTGCTATATTCAATAATCAGTATAGCACATCAGACTGCGTATTTCCAGAAATTTTCAAACCTCTAGTACATCATAAATTTAATTACTTTATGTTAAATTTGACAAATTTAACGTAAAGAGAATTAATTTATGATGTACTAGTCAGAGCATAACCCCAAAATCCATATACATCCTTTATACGCAAAAAGAAATTTATTTCGTTTCCAAGTATAACTAAAAATGATGCTTTTTAAATAGCTTCATAATTCTTTTCAAATCGTTTGCTTTCATTTTATATCCGATTGTCTCATCTCCTTTTTCTTCAATCACCTCCCCCTTCTCTGTCATCATAAGATCATGATTTGGCAACAGGATGACATAATCATAATCCTGCCCATACCAACCATCCTCTTCATCCTCCTGATACCGGTCAAAAACAGAAGCAAGCATATCTGTTTCTTTCTCTGTCAGGGTAACAATATGATCTTTATCTATTGCACGATATATTTTTCCCCATTTTCCTGTCACTTTTATCGCACTGTCGCGCGCTTTCTTTTCATCTTCTTCCGTCCACTCCTGTTTATCCGGCGCACTATCCTTCTTTTCGTTTCCGGAAAGCAGCTTTTCTGCCTGCTCCGATGGAATCATTTGATAGGATTTCACCTTCCACGCCCAAACCTCTTTTTCTATTTCACTTCTTTCAAGTTCGACTAGCAAAGCTTCCTCTTCCTTTTTGCAGGCTACAACCACCTTCACATCTGCACTGTTTTCTTCTACAAATGTATAATCAAATCCGTCTTCTCCGTACCTTAGCAGATTCCGCTCCTCTTGAAGCTGATGGAGAAATTCAAGCAGTGTGTCCTCTCTACTCAAATTTGTCGTCATATGCCCCTCTCTTATCTCTATCTTTTCTCCTTCTGAAAAGCTTGAGACGAACCTGATGACAGCATTTCTAAAATTCTCATTTGCAGCAAACGTAATCGTTCCAAGTCCTGTCACGCCAAGCACAAATATTACAACTGCAGCCACTACTTTTTTCCATATTTTTTTTGAACTCAAAACCGCATCGTGCTCATACTCCAGTGCTTCTTCTATATGCCGGTCTGCAATGCTTCCAAGGATAAATGATATTTCTTCTCTATTCATATAAAAAGCCCTCCTTTTCCAAATATTTTCTAAGCCTTTTTCTAATCCTGTGAAATTTTACAGAAACAGAATTTTCACTCATGCCAAATTTTTTTGACAGCTCGTGTAGCGAATCTGAAAAATAATACCTTCTGACAAACAAAAGCCTTCCCCTTTTGTCTATTTTGTCTAAGAAACGATCCATCGCCTCTGCCAGCTCTCTCGCCTCATATTTTTCTTCAGGAGAATCTGCATCTGCATCCGAAAGAACAGCCTCTAATTCGTCCAAAGCCACATCATAATAGCTGTTACGCTTTTTTGCCGTATTTTTATGGTATTTTTTAATGGATTTATTATGTGCAATCCGTACAAGATACGCCAAAAGTGGATTGGGATTTTCCGGCGGTATCGTTTCCCAGGCGGCATAAAGTGTATCATTCACGACTTCCTCTGCATCCGCGTAGTCATGTAAAATTCTATATGCCATGGAACCAAGTATGGCACCATACTTCTTTTCTACATGAACGATAGCATTTTCAGAACGCTCATAAAACAGCCTGATAATTTCATCATCCTCCATGCTTTTCCCTCACTTTCTCATTTTTATACCCATGGCACAAATCAGCCGTTTTCGGCTGATTTTGCACTATTAATGAATAGTTTGAAAGTTTACTTTCAAACTTTATGCTCACATTGTACTCAGTAGCGGAATTTAATTCCGTTACTGTGTATAATATGCTCTTCCCTATTAAACACCCTTTTTATACAATTTACTTACACCTTAGAAAAAATTTTTTCTGCTCGTATTTCTGTCCAAATTTGCGCGAAGTAAATTTATAATATTTTGAATAAAAACATTACCACACTTTATACACAACTCCCAGCGCAAAAAACAGGTGCCATGCTAACAGCGTGACACCTGCCTGTCTTCCTGCCATATTCTATTTGATAATACTTTCTATCTTCTTCATCGTATCCCAGCAAAAAGAGTTTGCCACCTTTGTTTACCGAACCATCAATATAATAATGGCTCTTTCCCGCCTCTTCATCCCCATACTTTTTTAATCCAATCTCTCATAACCCCCACATACTGTCGGTTATTCCTTTTGATGTTTCCCGTATATCTCCAAAAATTGTTCCGGATTTACAGCTTGAACTTTAGCGTTGGCAAAATCTTTTATATTGCATGTGATAATATATTCTGCTCCTGATTCAAAAGCACATTCATCCTGAAGACAATCCTCAAAATCTGAAAAATCTTTATTACGAATCGCTTCCACTACACGACTATGCTCAATACTACTAACAGTAACAAAATCACATTAGTATCAATTAATACTTCCATATTTTTCTAACAAAGCCTCCTCCCTGGCATGCTCGAAATCAAAATCCTTTGGAACAGGATTTTTTTTCGCTAAATCTATAATTTCCTGATATGCTTGCATTTTTTTATCTGTTTGCTTTTTCACAATTGTATTTTCCTGCCGTAACATTTCATTGACCATAGCTAATACAATATACATATTTTTTCAGACAATAATGAAATTTTTTTCATCGTTTCCTGCTTAATCGTCATTATGCCACCTCCAATCCGATTTTTCTCACTCTTACTTTTAGCGCAAATAACCCCTTTGTTTATTATAACATTTATACAGCGGTTTTCAAGCATTTGCTCATGAACCTCTTAACCAATCATACATTTCCTTTTCGAAAATCCCAAACGTCTGCCTCTTCATATCTTCGTTTTCCAGTATCATTTTCGAAAACTCCCTATTCGTATCGTACTCATCCATCATTGCATCCTCAATCGCATCAAAATAAGCAAAAGAAAAGTCTTTTTCTTCGTTATTTTGGGCAGATGCCTTCAACTTCGCAGAATTTCGCATCATTTCCGTAATACGAATTACATATCGTATAATTCGATCCGTATCAAATTCTGCTCCGCTTCTATTGTTAATTTCCTGAATAATCTCAGAAAGTTTCTGAACTTTCTCCGGCATAACTCCAAATGCGGCCACCGTAGGAAGATTTACCACCGGATCTGCTTTCGGCTTTCCCGATACCGTCTCCCCCTTCTTCTGTACGAATGAGCTTTGCTAAAACAGATGAAGCCTTATCTGTCATTACAACCACACTCCAATCAAATCTTTTGCCCGTTTTTGTACTCTCAACGCTTTTGCATATTGCATAAGGTTAGGGATGTTTTTTTTAGTGTCTTTCACATAATTCTGAACTGCTTTATTAAAAATCTCTTTATCCATTTTATTCATATTCCGCAAGACATCACAAATCGTGCGATCACGGTCATAAATTCGAACTTTGTAGAAATCAATTTCACCCTCGGTTTCGCCCAACGTAACCAAATCCGACTCCACACGATATGCCTTTATAAACGGATAATCAATTAGCGTTCGTCGCTTAGATACATTTTTGTCTATTGCAAAGTTCCATTCAGCAGGATTCCTGTCACTGTATCTATAATAAAACAGAGCAGTCTCCATACAAAGCACAGCATCAGGAAACAAGCGATTGATAATGACAATTTCACTTTCTCCATAACCCTGAGTCCAATGATAGTAACCCCTCCTGACTCTTTCAATCAATCCTTCATCCAAAAGTTGTTTTATATCTGCATAGTATAACTTTGAAGCTGTAAGTTCAGCTGTCGCCATAATATAATTATGACTGCTAAACAACGCTTCCAATGCTTCAGTATCTTTTTTCCGAATCATATCTACACCTCTATCCAATCACCCTTAATCAAACTTATGATTGATACTTTATTATATTGTATTCAATTTTTCTCGTAAAGTCAATAATATCAAAGTAACCACTTTTAATTACGTAAATCGGGTAGTTTAATATAAAATCTATTCTTAACTGCATTACTCGCAACGTATCCTCTTTCGCTTTAACCTTCTCCGGTGTCAAATACCTTTTCGGATTTCTTAATACTTTTACAACATTAGGTATAGCACATTTACAAAATATCTGTTTCAAACAACCTTTTTATTCTCTCATTTACCTTTTCTTCCAGACTATTAAATTTCTTCGCCAATTCCTCACTACTTTCCGGCTTTTCATATTTATAAAAATATCTGGTAAACGGTATTTCTGCACCCGTTTTAATCACGGGCTTTTTCTTTGATAAATCTTCTTCAAAAAAATATTTTGCATCCGGTACAAAAGGCAGTACCTCCCGTTTCATATATTCTTCTATATCTTCCTCATACTTTACAATTTCAGTGTCCTTTGTCGCTTTATCATAAATGATGTTTCCTTTTTTGTCTTTCTGAATTTCTGCCTCCTTGTCCATTACGGATAATCCATCAGCAATTTTCTCCAACAATTTTTTATCATCTGTAACAGAACCAAGTATCGAAAAAAGTACCGGTTCAAAATCAGAAATGGATAGATACTTTTTAGAAGAAACCGCAGAATTTAAAGCCTCTAAAATAGCTCTAAAAAGAGGTTCTCCCTGCTTTAATTCCTCTAGCTTTTTCCTGTCTTTTTCACCAAACTCATCCTTACTTTCGAGTTCTGAAATCTTCGCCTCGTCATAAATTCCAGATAAAGCCTTTCCCGATATCAACGTCTCGATACGTTCCTTTGATATACAATAGCTTCTTTGAAGGGGTTGCAAAATAGTGTATTCACGATATTTAAACTCTGAATTTCTAAATATCTTACAATATTCATTTTCAACAAACCCGGTATATAGCTTTGTAATAACATCTCTATCCTCAGGAGAGATTTCTACACGCTTATTACCTAATGATTTACGAAGTGGTTTATAAAAAGAAGTTGCATCGATAAGCTGCACCTTACCTTTTCTTTCCACACGCTTTGACTTGGAAAGAACCCAGATATAAGTAGCAATTCCCGTATTGTAAAACAAATCCGTCGGAAGTGCTATAATAGCCTCCAGATAATCCTGATCTAATAGCCAACGCCTAATCTGACTCTCGCCAGATGCAGTACCACCGGTAAAGAGTGGCGAACCATTTTCAATAATAGCAGCACGACCATTCTCTGCCAATTTATCAATAGCTGACTGTACAAATAATAATTGTGTATCCGATGATGATGGCAGACCTGCTGGAAAACGACTATGAACTTTCTCAAATTCTGCTTTTACCGCTGCCTCTTCACCTTCGGGCGCATCTTTCCCTCCCCACGGTGTACCAAAAGGTGGATTTTCCAGCACAAAACGCATTTTGATATCTGGAAACATATCTTTTTTCATCGTATCCTGAAACCTTATATTATCTGCATTCTGTCCTTTGATTAACATTTCAGCCAGACAGATTGCATAGGATTCAGGATTAAACTCCTGCGCAAACATCCTGATATCAGCAGTAGAATTAAACTGGTGAATATAATTATATGCCGTAGAGAGCATCCCGCCAGTGCCTGCAGCCTGATCCAGTATGGTAATGATTTTTCCATGATCAAAAATATCTTCACATCCTTCCGCCAAAAGAATACTGACCATAGTTCTGATTACATCACGACCGGTATAATGGTCCCCTGCCTCCGCATTTTCTGAAAAACGACGAATCAAATCCTCAAAAATATACCCCATCTTTACATTATCAATGGTTTCCGGACTGAGATCAAGCTCTGAAAAAGCTTTAACCACACTATATAATCTGTCATTCACATCCATTTTAGTGATTTGCGTATCAAATTCCAGACTTTTTATAATATTTATAACATTTTCAGAAAATCCCCTGATATATTCACGAAAATTCCCGGCAATGTTATCCGGGTCATCCACTAATTTTTTCAAATTATATCTGCTTACATTAAAAAACTGTAAACCGGAAGTACGACAAAGCATCGCTTTCGCAATCGCAGGATCCGCTTCAAATCTTGCGATCACTTTGTCCTTTGTCCCCTCCAATGCACACTCTAACCGCCGTATAATCGTCATTGGAATAATCACATCCTTATATTTATCGGATTGATACGGTCCACGTAATTTATTCGCAATAGACCAGATAAAATTTACCTCCGTACTAACATCAATAGGTGTATCATCCCACATTACATCAATTTTTTTATCCATTTGTTAAAGAACCCCCGTCAGCAAAAATTTTTATTTTGCTCTTCTTCAAAATGATTATCTCTTAAACCAAACCTTCTGTTTCTCTTTGCGAATCAGCTTTGTCCACACTAT
>JAFVAA010000180.1 GCA_017476305.1 Lachnospiraceae bacterium | reverse complement strand
CATCCCCGGTCCAGCCAAGCCGCTCCCTGGTGGGACAGTCCGTCGGAACATCTAAGAAATTCCCCTTCATGCTCCATCTCGTGTTTTCCACCAGGCGGTTCACCCTTTCATCGGAACACGCAAAGCTTCCCGTCTGCTCCATGTCAGAGTATACTGCAACCGCCGTAAAGTCCTCCGCCTTTACCTCGAAATCCGCATGGACCTCTATGTAGCGGAATCCAAACACGGCAAAGCTCGTCTTGTAGGCATCCTCATCCCCGCTTGCCATAAAGTGGATCTCCTGCTTCGGTGTGACCGTCACATCCCCTTTTACCTCACCGCCTAACAGCTTTTTTACAAGCTTCATGCCGGTCCAGCCCCTGGCAGGAATCGTCTCCTGCACGCCGGACAGGTCTACCTGTTTTTTTGCATCTAAAATCTCCCCGCAGACAATATCCATCCTCTGCCCTTTTTTTCCTTTTACCCGGAACTCCAGATATCCGGCAATGTTCTGTCCAAAGTCAATGACCTTGTGCCCTGTTTCATTTACCACAAAACTGCCCTGAAGTCTCTCATGCTCCTTTACCGATACATTATCCGCAGGGACGATCCCTGCCGCAGGTGCCTCTGTCACCTTCGCCTGCCCCTGATAGGACGGGTGCAGGGAAGCATCAAAGACCTCCCCATCCTTTAAGTCTGCGAAGCGTACCGGTCCGTCACTGCACCACTGAAAGCTCCCATCCGTACCGATGGTCTTTTTACTTCCATCCTCATAAGTAAGCTCTAACTGTGCCATCACGCTGGTCCGGATGCCAAACACTCCGGTCACGCCATAAGCTGCCACGCTCCCCCGGTACCATCCATCTGCCAGACGAATCTCCCATCTATTTTCTGCCCGGATCTGTCCTGTCACATCATACACCTGATACTGGATCCGCTTCCTGTAATCCGTCATGCCCGGAGCCAGAATGAACTCCTCGATCCTGCTTCCATTCAGGAAAAGGTCATAGACTCCCCTGGCAGTGGCGTAGATCCGTGCACGCACCAGCTTTTTCCCGGAAGAGGGCTCTGCCACGAACTCTTTTTTGAAGCAGTCCACCGGATAGCGCAGCTTCTTTTTCGGCTTATAGTCCCCTGTGATCCACTTTGCCGTCCAATCGGATTTCTCTAAAAGCCCCATTTCAAAAAAGCTTTCCGAGGGCTCGCCTGCCTGATCCTTTTCATCCCAGAGCATGACATGCCATCTCAGTACATCCCTGCTCTTTAATGCTGCCCCCACATACCGGATATGTGTCATCCGGGATGAGGGGACTTTGCCGCTGTTCCAGATCTCCCCTCCTTCCCTGTAAACGACGACCTGATAGGCAGTCTGCTTCACGCCGCCCTCTGCATGCCAGAAAAATTCCGGTGTCCTGTTTCCAAGCCCTAACGGTTCTTTCAGATAATCCGTCCTCAAATGTACTGCTTTCATCCTATTCCTCCTACTGCCTCTTTTTTGATGACTGTCCCCATGTCTGCTGCACCAGAATTTGCCCTAAATTCTCCACTCATCCTGCAAATGTATGACCGGTTTTTCCCCCTCCCATTCGACCGGCAGAAAAACATAGCGGGATTTATAGGTATTTTCCTTATGCGTGATCAGCTCTCCCGGCAGTTCCCTGATTTCCTTTGGCGATGTATCCGGCTTATAATCCTTGAAATGCCGTTCCATGCCGGATACGATCTGCTTTGCCATCCTCTTCACATACCACTGCGGCATCCACCGGTCGGCACAGGCAATATACTTCTCTGTACCGGGAAGCTTTATGACGCTGGTGATCTGTGAACTGAAAGAAGTATCACTCTTATCCCCGATATGCGGATTACCAAGATCTCTGTACTCCCCATGGTAATCATCAAAGACGCAGACTGAGCTGACATTCGGATAGTAGCCTGTCGTCCCGGAGGTGAACAGATATTTTTTTCCGTTCCTTTCAAAATATGTCGGTGCCTCTCTGGTATATGGCGGGAGCAGATTGTCATAATGCACGGAATACTCCTCCGTGACCGCAGTATAATCCTCCGTCAGCGTGGCACAGACCATCTGGAAATGCGGTCTTTCAAACCAGATGTATGCTTTCTTTGTCTCATCATCCACATGGAGCGCAAAATCCCCCGTATACATTTTCAGCGGATTGTATATCTTTCTTACGATCCGGTACGGACCTCCGAACCGATCCGCCTCCATCACCGTCATGAACTGTGCGATCTCCCCTGCCATGACCTTTAGCCAGCACACATATTTTCCCGTCTTTTCACAGAAAATGATGTGCGGTCTGTCCACACAGTAGGTCGGGTGGAGCGGGCTTTTCAGGTCATGCTCCTCCGGCGGGATCATAAGCCCCCTGTCCTCCCAGTTGTAAAAATCTTTAGACGTATAGTACCTGACGCCCCAGTGCCAGACCGTTCCGCCCTTTTTTGTGTGTTCCTTGTTTTCCCCGTACCAGTAATACAGCTTTTCCTTTTCATCATAAAACACGGAAAAGCCATGTGCCTGTATCGGCTTTCCTTCCGTGTCGAGCCATGCCTTGCCCGGACGTATGCTGTCGTATGCCATAATTTCACCTTCTTTCCCTGCAATTCACTTTACTTCTTCTTTTTCTTTTCTTTCTCCGCTTTTTTTGTCTGGTATTTCGCTTCTTCCTCTTCAAAATCCAGCCCTTTCTTCCTGCATTTCGCCCGAAGCTCCTCAATCCGTTTCTTCTCCGCAATTTCATCCAAGCGCTTCTGCTCCTCTGCCTCTAATTCTTCCGGTGATACATAGACCTCTCCCCTCGCTTCAGCATCTGCTTTTCTTCTGGCGATGATATCTGCTGTGATTTCATCCATCCGGTCACTCACATCAAAGAAACTCATGCATAAGCCACAGATCAGATACCCGATCATGGTAAATCCCACAAAGCACCAGACAAAAAAGGTCTGCATGGAAGCCGGCTGGGTAATGGTATCCATCTTGGAAGCCGGAGCTATATAGCCAAATGCATCGATCCCCCCTAAGATCACCGTCTGTGCAAGCCCTGTCCCCACGGTCACCACGATGGTCGTGATGGAAGCTGCAAAGCCATCCGCACGGAAATGATTTTTCCATTCGATATGATCCAATGCCTCCGCAAGAAAGGCAGTCATCAGATAGGTCGGCAAAGCACCAAAAGATTTGATGACCAGACCTATTAATACAATCACGAGACTATGCGGATTCAGAAGAACAATCAAACAGCCAACTGCACCAATCACAAATCCGACCTGGCTCACCCAACGCTTCCCAAATTTCCGTACCAAGGGCCAGAGAATAAAGATACCAAGCCCTAAAGGTGCCTGCCCAATCGCATTGACCATCAGCTGATATCCTGTTCCACTGTCCACGGAATTTCCAAGCACCCAGTTACAGAAGTAAAGAATCGTACCGGTAGAAAGAAAATTGGTCAGGTTATAGGATACCCAGAAGCCCATGATCAAAAGCCAGTATTTATCGCTCACGCATGCCTTTACCTGATCCATGAAAGGCACAGAAACCCCTGAAGACTGTGCATCCTCTGCCTTAGCATGATCCTCCGTCACACGCTCCTTTGTAAAGTAATACTCCACCAACACTGCCGGAATCGCCACCAAAGAGATCAGCCCCATCATATGTAACCATGTTCCCCTCGCATTTTTCCCGACACCAAACGCCTGGATCATCAGCGGGAGGATGATCGTTGTCAATAGTCCCGGGAGCATGGTCGTACCGGTACTCGTAAGCATCGCCAGCCCATCCCTTTGTTTCCCGTTCCTGGTGGAAAGGGGCACCATCAAAGTATGGCTCATATTGTAAATCGTAAATGCAAAGGCAAAGAACAGATTATAGCTTACAATGATCCATGTAATCTGCATCTCATAGGAAACCTCGGGTACGGCATACAGCATGATGCCGGTCATTGCCATCAGGATTCCTGCCGTCAGGATCCATGGTCTTGCTTTCCCCTGCCTGGTACGTGTCTTGTCTATCACACGCCCCATCAGGATATTCGTGACCGCATCCACCACTTTGGACACGAGTGGCATAAGCGTCAGAAAAATACCACTAAGCCCAAGCACATCCGTATAAAACTGTGTCAGATAGCTGCCCGCCACAGCATAGTAGACCATATACACCAGACATGGTCCGAAAAAATATCCAAGTGCTTTCTCCTTTGTTTCCACGTTTGCCGAAGAAATTTTAGAATCCAGAAACGTAGCTCCAAAAATCCGGCTCATCAAAGACTTTTTTCCCATAGCCTTTTCCTCCTTTAATAATATGAATGAATGGGTTTTATAACTGCTTTGTACCAATCATGCTAAGCAGTTACCGTTTCTCTTTATTATCTCCATTTTACATGTTCCAAAAACATAGTGTTATCATTTTTTAGTTAATACTGTCATTTTCTGGCGATGTTTATTAATTTCCATCTTTCTCCCCACTTTTTCCTGCAGCTGCTCATTAAAGCGGTCTATAAGCTCCATATACTGTTTCTACCTGGTCACATATTTTTTTTAACCTGTTACATAATTTCCAGAACCAGATTTTCTTCCTTCATTCCCCGTCCCTTTGCCTTTATCTTTACTTCCCCTCGATTCGTGATCCTTACCACTGCCTGCGCCCTGCCGTAATAGGTCCGATATCTCCCGCTGTCAAAGCGAT
>JAFVAA010000014.1 GCA_017476305.1 Lachnospiraceae bacterium | reverse complement strand
TCTTTTCCTCCGGTACCTCCCTCTTTCCCTCGGCTCGTCCATCCGAAGCATGCTTCGTCACGGACGAAAAATCTGAAAATACCCGGCTTCCATTCCCCATATCCGGATGCTTTCTGCCGGAATTTCCGTTTCCTGAAGAAACGGTAAGCCGCTCCACGCCAGCAGATGGATCCTGCTCTGCACTGTCCAATGTGATCCGGTCTGTTTCCTCCTTTGGAGCAAAGGAATTCATCGGCTTCTGCGGTACGAAATCATCCATGATCATGACGGAATCATCCTCAAAATCATCCAAACGGGAATCCTCTTCCATTTCCTCAAAGCTATCATCCATATCAAAAGGACTTACGACAGCTTCCATTTCATCTTTCTCATCAGAAGTTTCCACCTCAGTTTTTTCTACAAAGGCCTCCACCTTCTCTTCCGCAAAAGTCGTTTCTATTTCCTCCCTGTAGTCAACAGAACCATTTTCTACAGCATTTCCTTCGTCGTATGCAAAACCGTCCGCAGTCATCTCCTCTAAAGAATCTCTGTCGTGATCCGAGAAACTTATCTCTTCCAAAGGTTCCATTTTAATATTTTGTTCCCTGATTTCCTCTTTTCTCTTCTCAAAGCGGTCAAAAGCAGACTCTCTCAGACCGAAATGTTCTTCTTCCCTGACCATTTGCTGAGAAGGTATCAGGGCTGCATCCTTTTTTTGACCAAACTTTTCCTCCAGCTCATTTCGGTAAATCGGGATATCAGCCATTTTGTCTTTTGCTGCATCTTCATCCACTGTATTCACATCCAGTGTATTTGCATCCAGTGTATTTCCATCCAGTGTATTTGTATCCACTGGATTCGCATCCGCTATATTCTCATCCTCTGCCTCCTCTTCAAAATATTTTTCATTTTCATTTTCGAAGACAGACCTTTTCTTCTTCTCGTCCTCTTTAAAAAACTCTGCCTGTCCTCTCAGGTCAAAGGTCTGAACCTTCGGAACCTTCTCAAGAGTACGCATCGGCATCTGTCTTCGATTCTTATTTTCACTGAACGTAAATACCCGGTACGAAGGCTCCCGATATTCCTCGTCCTCTTTCACCTGTGCATAGATTTCTCCCATTTCCTGCCTGTATGCGTTTCTCTTACGAAGCTTTGCCATAGCCTCGATCCCGTAAAAAATATACACAAAGAAAAAGAAAAGTGCAAAGAGAATCAACGTCGCACCAACTCTTCCTAAAATTACAGAAAAGATCGCACCGAAAGCTCTGCCAACCAGTCCACCATTGAACCTGCCCCACTCCATGACATTTTTACACGCAAGGAACATCGCGTCGAAATATCCTGTATGTGTGACATGATTGATCTTATAATATTCATAGATCGTATCATTATTAAAAATCAAATCTGTTAGTGCTGACAGGGACAATATAATCCCAACCACTCCAACCGATTTACGCATGATCCTCTTATCCCCTGCATTAATCTGCAGAAAAACATAGCCCACCAAAACGGAAATCGGTAAAAACCATGCAAACCACCCGAAAAACCCAAACATCAATCCACCGATCACCATCCCCGCCTTGCCGGCCAGAGAAAAATAAGACAAATAGAGAAGTAGTGACACGATTGCCACTACTGCTATCGTAATTCCGGTTTCAAATGCCTGATGATCCCTGTATTCATTGATCGTATCCCGATTTTTTTTTCGTACCTCTGCACTTTTCTTTCCATTTTTGGAAGTGCCTGTCTTTTTTGTCCTGCCGGAGGTCTTTGCCCTGCCGGTACCCTGCCTTGCAGAACGTTCTGACCTTTCCCCCACTTCTGTAGTTTTCCTCGCTACAGCCATATGTATATCCTTCCTTCCTGATTTACTTTCATCGTACTTATTTTATCAAAGCATATCCCACTGCAATACAGCCAAGAACCGCACAGTAAATAGCAAAATATTTATAGCGTTTCCCCCGAATCAGACGCATCATAAAGCAGATAGACAAATATCCCACCACTGCAGCAATGACCGTCGCGATCACACAGGAAATGACCATGTCACCAGAAAATTGAATCTTATCAAAATCCTTTAACTCGAGGACCACAGCTCCAAGCACTGCCGGAATGGACATGATAAAAGAATACTTTACTGCAAACTTCTTTTCAAACCCACACAAAAGGCATGCTGTAATCGTCGTTCCAGATCTGGAAATTCCCGGCATGGTCGCTAATCCCTGTGCCACACCAACTACTCCGGCACTCAGATAGGAAGCTTCCTTCGGACGCTTATTTCCCAGCTCCACGGCATCTGCAATCAGAAGAAACATTGCCGTAATAAACAAACAGATTCCCGGCACTATGACCATACCATTTGCCGATTCGATAATATCCGACAAAAGCACACCTATGATTCCTGTAGGAATCGTAGAAATAATAATCAATACTACCATTTTCCGATAAGAACTTCTTACCACTTTTTGGAAACTGTACTCTTTTCCAAAAAGCCTTAAAACAGCAATATACAGATTATAAAAAATATCCCCGATCAACTTAAAGCCCTCTATGATCAGCTTCCTGATATCTTTCCAGAATGCGATAAAAATGGCAACTAACGTTCCCAAATGAAGCATGACATCAAAGAAAACTCCTCCACTCCCCAGGTCAACTCCTAAGATTTCCTTTGCAATCACTAAATGTCCGGAACTGCAGATTGGTAGAAATTCTGCCGCCCCCTGTATAATTCCAAGTATAACTGCTTTCCAAACCGGCATTTCATACATCCTTTCCTTGCATTTTTCTATACAATGATTCTATTCCCTTTTTTTCATTTTTAGACCTGTAAACGCATCCGGCATTTACAAGCTTTTTTCCACAGATTACCTATAGAAAGTAACACCACCTTTCATTATAGCTTTTTTTCATAAGAAATGCAAACATTTTTTCCATTCTGCGCATCTGAGCCAAGCATCCCTTTTAATCTCCGAAGTGCCTCTCCAATTCCACCCACCTGATCAAAAAGCCCT
>JAFVAA010000179.1 GCA_017476305.1 Lachnospiraceae bacterium | reverse complement strand
CGGCTCTGCCCTGTCCGATTTTTTCGTATAACTGACACTCGTGTAATAGCCTGTCGTCTCGCTGCCAAACGCAGCAAGCACCAGCGTTCCGGCAGATCGGTACAGCGCATAGAGAAAGCAGGCATAAATAATAATCTGCATCACGATTCCAACCCTGTGTGGATTACTCTTTTTCTGGACTTTATTGATCAGCCAGACTACGCCCGTCATAAGCAGTAAAAACAAACCTATGATACCGACTGCGAATGCCGCCACTATCAAAAATTTATCCCACGGAACCTCTTTTAGTGCCTCTCCAAGACCCTCCATAAGCCTCCCCTCCTCTTTTCATGCCTTTACAGGCATCATGCCCCGTTGATGAACCGGACAACCTTTCCGCTCTTTACCGTCACATCGAGCTCTATGAACTCGCCTTTCTGCAGATATTTCTGCATCCTGCTCTTCTTTACGGCATGAAGTCCGGTGTCCCACGCTTCATAACACTTACAGTTTGCCGCTACCGGCAAGGTCAGCTTTGTCAGGGACTTTTTCGTGCCATTTACCTTTACTTTGAACTTTCCCTGAAACGTGACTTTGCCACCGCTGAATTTGATTTTTTTGAACAGGCCAGCCTTTGAACCGGAGTAGTAGGCGGCAGGACTCAGTCCCGCAAAGGAGCCATCGTTCACTTTCGCCTGTGCCTTTTTTACCGGATAGACACCGGAAAAGACCGTACACAGTAAAAGCACTGCCATGACCATACAAAACGTTCTCTTTCCCTCCTGCTTTACATGTTTCATTTTCATCACTCACATCTCCTTTCCATGATATCGTTTTTTATGCAGCCGACCGCACCGTCCCTTTGGTACTGTAGAACCATACCCACAGAACGGCTTGCGGCCGGTGCAGGCTTAACGAAATGATTTTACTTATTTTTCGTTCCTGTCACAGTCCATTCCACCAGCCTGATTGCATTTCCACTCGCATCCTCAGCGTAGACATAGTGTGTCCATGTCGCTGTCTTTCCATTGCAGCTAAAGGAGTCATATTCATCGGAAAAACTAATGGAACCGGAGGAACCGGAAATACCGCTCTTGCCACCATAGCTTTCTGTATATAGACCTGTTTTACTGTCAGCACTCGCGGAAATATTATACTTTCCATTTCCAACAGAATCCACACGAATATAGCCTTTTCTCTCATATGTATTTGCCGGTGTTGTGCTAAAGGTATAGAAGTTGATTGTCATAGTGCCAATATAAGCCCCTGTCAGATCTACTTTCTTTTTCACCTCTTTCTTCTTCACCGTCACCACGCAGCTATATTTCTTTCCCTTGTACTCCGCAATGACCGTCACCTTTCCAGGACTCTTTGCCGTTACCTTTCCTTTCTGGGTAATCGTGATGACTCCTGCGCTGCCCTTGATGCCCCAGTCTACCTTTCCACTTTCTGCACCGAGGAGCGTCAGCTTTTTTCCAGTCCCTACTGTCAGCGTGAGCTTTGTCTCGCTAAGCTCCACTCTCTGCGTCACGGTAAATGTCTTTTTATATTCCCGCTTATGATAAACTGCTGTCGCGGTCGCCTTTCCGGCACCCACTGCAGAGACCTTGCCATCTGCAGTGACCTTTACGACCTTTTTGTCCGAAGACTTCCACTCCGGTGTTCCCTTTACGTTCAGACCGTCCGCATTTTTTAAGGTCAGGTTCTGTGTCTTTCCCTTTTCCAACTGGTTATAACCTTTCGGGTCAATGTGGAGATTTCCCTCACCCACGCGTACAGGAATCTTGTGCTCCTTTTTTCCGTATTTTACGATGACATTTCCTTCCCCGTCTGACAGAGCCCTGATCTCTCCTGCCGCATTCACGGACACTGCCTCTTTATCAAATGTAGAAATCTTGCACTGTGACAGGATATCAAAAAGACCATCCACGATGACCGTAAAGTTTCCGGTTTCCCCGATTTCCATCGTAAATTTTTTCGGTGTGATCTCGATTCCGAGCCCGTACCGCTTTGCCAGCTCTTCCGTCAGAGCTTTGATGCCTGCAGCTCCCGTCGCATCGTCCGCCTTTTCATTTGCATCCACGTAGAGCTTCACAAATTCTGCATACCTTCTGCAGTTCACGCTGTACGCATTTTTCTCGTCATAGTCCTCCAGCTGTGCCGGAGAGCTGCCATCGAATTTTGCCTCTACCATCTCTTTGATTTCCGTCAGCTTCGAGATGCGCATAGCATATTCCTCTTCGGAATAGTCCAGCTCATCCTCATAGCCGAACAGTCCCGCATTGATATATGCCGCGACCTGCTCCTCCAGCTTTGCGGCTTCCTCCCTGATCTTCTGTTCATCCTCCAGCCTTTTCAGGAGATAGTTCCTCAGATCTCAGTCAATCCTGTCCTTCTGTGCCTGAAGTTCTGCTGCCATCGAAGCATCCGAATAGAAGGAATCCTTTGCATACTTCACCAGTCTTTCATCCAAAATTCCGGATTTTTGCTTCTCTTCATCAGAAAGATCCCCACCGGAGCGCATCATCTCGCGGTATCTCTCCAGCTCCGCCTCCATGAACAGCCGGTAGGCACCTTTCATGTCATTGTCCTTAAAGAGTTTCCACTCATCGTCTCTCGTGATATCAGCTCCACTGTGGTAGCCGGCAGCCTGCCCCTCCTTTGTCCCCAGAAGACCCTGTACCGCCAGTTCGATCTTATAGTTATTATAGCAGTCCCTGGCTGTCAGGGCGAGACCGTATGTGAATCTTACCGCTTCGACCTGACAGAGCTCTTCGGATACGATCTCGACGAGTTCCTTCCCTGCCACCAGCTTATTCCCTCTCTTCCACTGCTCATATGCCTTCGGCAGCCCGATTGTGGCAGCTCGGGCACTCTTATAGAACTTGCTTTTTTCCCAGCCTGTGCCGAACTTCTTTACACAGAGATCTGCCAGATTCTTTACCACTAATTTTGTATCCTTTGTGGCGGCTCCGCGTAACAGCCCTATGAACTCCGAATCCCGCAAAAGACTGTTTTTCATGTGCTTCTTCACGAAAGAATCTTCCTTGTCCAGAGTAGAGTCGGAGAGCTTATCTAAGATTCGGTCGAGGGATTTATCCAGCTTGTCAAATGCCTTTTCAAAGCCCTTTGCCACAAAGCTGTCTATCGTGTCCGCGGAAAATTTATACGATGCCTCATAATACGCTTTATGCTTGATGATTCGTTTGATACTCGGCTTCACAAAGTCATAGAGCGAAAAGTGATCCGTCTGAAAGACCACATAGCCCTTTCTGAGCTGTGCCGGATCCGGATCAATCAGGTACTCTTCCCCGTCCTTTTTATAGACCACATAGTAGTATGGAATCTCAGAAGCAGGAATTTTCTTTTTTAATTTCATGGAGACCGTGACCGGCTCCTCCAGGCGGATCCCGTCTTTCCCATCTGCCTGAAAATCGATGCCGGTATCGGATGCTTTGGCAGAGACTTTGGTATCCTGTGTAAAGGTTCCGGCAGGTATCGTCATGCTGTAGCCGTCCTTCTTTACATTTCCGAGCACCGCTTCCTGCCCTGTCTTCACTGTAACGGTCTGCTTCCCTTTTTTGAAAGCCGCATGGGCAATCGCCGCCTTTTTCTTTGGATCCACATAGACCGTACACAGATAGGTCTTTTTCTTATATACGGCTTTGATCTTTGTCACGCCTGTCTTTTTTGCGGTCACTTTCCCGCTCTTTACAGATGCGACTTTCGAATCCGCACTCGACCACTTCACCTTCTTTTTCTGCTTTTTCGTGAGCTTTTTATTTTTCAGGAATAAGGTCTTTTTCTTTCCCACCGTCAAGGTCACGGAAGATGGAGAAAGCGCATAGGTCTTTTTCTTTGATGTAGTCGTGGCAGCCGTTCCGGTATCGGTGCTGCTTCCGGTGTCCGTACTGCTTCCGGTGTCCGTGTTACTTCCGGTGTCCGTATTGCTTCCGGTGTCCGTGTTACTTCCGGTGTTCGTATTGCTTCCGGTATCCGTGCTGCTTCCGGTATCCGTATTTGCCTGCTCTGTTCCCAGGCGGATATACTTATACGTTCCCATCGCCTCCTGCGCCAGCGGAACCAGAGAGGAACCATCCTCATTTTCACTTCCAAAGCTCTGAGCCAGATAGTCCCATCTCGTCTGACAACTGCCATCGATAAATACTGCCACGTCCTGTCCGGAAAGCTCCAAAACACCGCCTCTGACCGTCCACACCCTGTCAAGTCCGGAGAAGCTGATCCCATAGCTCCAGCTGGAACCGCTGCCTGCACATATGGAAATATGACCACCGGAAAAATCGATATTGCCATAGTACATAATCCCGATTGAGCCCAGCCTCGCGCCGCCATTTTTCAGCCTCAGGCTTCCGCTTCCCTGAAACCGCAGGGCTCCATAGTTGCCTGTGGGCGAACCATAGTGAATACAGTTGGAAAAATAAGCATCTACATAGGGCTGCTCTATCACATTCGTTCCTACTAACTCAATGGTAAGGTCCCTGTCCCCCCAGATGGCATTGGAAGACTGCCCCACGCCATCTATTTTTCCGCTTCCCGTATAGGTGTAATTTCGGAGAGTCAGAACGCCTGTCTGCCCGTTATATCTCACGACATAATTGCTTTCATTCGCACCGGATTCCGTCAGGCTGCCTGTCGCATCCGCAGGAATCCAGTAAGTCGTTTCCTGCTCCCTGTTTACCTTGACACCTCCGACTCCCACATCGCTCGGCAGATTGATCTCCTCTGCCTTTACATGGGATATCCCTCTGTCTCCTGAAACTGCGAGCCCCGGCAGATCAAACGCCAGCAGAACAGCCAGGCAGAAACAGAGCAGACGGTTTCGTTTCCTGTTTTTCATGAGCATAAGCATCACCATTTCCTTTCTGTTAGCTATGTTTCCTGGCACT
>JAFVAA010000178.1 GCA_017476305.1 Lachnospiraceae bacterium | reverse complement strand
TATACCAGAGTGAGCATGATGACAATATTGTATGCTGTGCTCCGACAGGAAGGGCGGCAAGAAGGATGGAGGAATCCACCGGATTTTCCGCTTCTACTGTACATAAGGCTCTGGGGCTCTATACCGGAGAGGATGGAAGTTTTGGCGCAGATGAAAAATTATCTGCGGATCTTGTGATCGCGGACGAAAGCTCCATGCTTGATATCTATGTGGCAGGGAGTCTGTTCCAGTCACTAAAGGAAGAATGCAGGCTGGTGATCGTCGGTGATGCAGACCAGCTCCCTTCCGTGGGACCGGGAGCCGTGCTCTCTGAACTGATCGCGAGCGGCTGTATCCCTGTGGTCAAGTTAGACTGGGTATTCCGCCAGAAAGAGGGAAGCAGGATCGCAGAAAATGCAAAACGTATCCGGCATGGAGAAACGAAGCTTGATTATGGGGAGGATTTTCAGTTCATTCCGTCAAATGACCTTGATGAATCGGCTAAGATCATTGAAAAGCTGTACCTGAAAGAAGCTGCGGAGTGCGGCATCGATCAGGTGTCACTGTTATCCCCATACCGCCAGAAGACGAAAACGGGCGTCAATGCACTAAATGAGAGGATACGGGATGTGGTCAATCCGGCAGGAAAGAAAAAGGAAGAATTCACTTGCGGAAAGATGATATTCCGAAACGGGGACAAGGTCATGCAGACCAGGAACCAGGATGATGTGAGCAATGGGGACATCGGCTATATCAAAAAGATCAGGAAAGATGGAAGCGATGTGGAAGTCCAGATCGATTTCGGGGACGGAAGGGTAAAGGATTATGATGCATCCCGGATGGAACGTCTGGATCTGGGCTATGCATCTACCATCCATAAATCACAGGGGTCCGAGTACCAGACGGTCATCATCAACCTGCAGAGCGCACACTATATCATGTTGAACCGCCCACTGCTCTATACGGCGGTCACCAGAGGGAAGAAGAAGGTGATCATCGTTGGGGAAAAGCGGGCACTCTGTATAGCGGTCAAAAAGACAGAGACGGAAAAGCGGGGAACGAACCTTGCGGTCCGTATCAGGTAATACATGGAAGGGGTGGTCGCATGACTCTTTTGGAACAGTATCAGGCGAGACGGGAGATCTGTGAGATGGAGATCGAAGGCGGAAGTTTCCGGCAGGAGGAGATGATGGAGCTTCAGGAACTTGATTACCGGATCAGTGTCCTGTATACACTGCAGTCGCTCTTAGCATCCATCCGGAGGGACATGGGGCTGCCTGTCCTTTCCTGGCATTATCGTGTCATCACGACCTATTTTGACCAGGTGGCGAAGGAGAGGAAGTTCGGATCCGGCATGGATGCGTTCAGGATAAAGGAGAGGGATGAGGCACTGGCAGACATGGAAAAGACCATAAGGGAGGAAAAGGAGCGCATCAGGAGCGTTCCTCCCCTTGATGCACCGGACTATAAAAAGAAGATGGGAAAGTATTTCGGGGCGGTGCTGTCTGCATGGATGCGGTACCGCCAGACCTATATCAAAATATGAGGAGGCATCCTCATGCCGGTACCTTGACAAGTGAATAGCTCCACACCGATACATTACCCTGGCATGGAGCGGCTATCCGTCTGCATCACTGCAGAAAGACATACCGTTACAGAGTAAAAGTATTCAAGAGCAGGAAAGTGACCGCAAAGGACAAAGGGAAAAAGGCTTTTCAGATACAAAATCAGTATCGGAAAGAGAAAGGCGTGGCAGCTTTGGAATGGTCAGATGAACTTTATGAGTTCTGCCTATACAGGTTAAAGACAAGCGGGTTCGACTTAGGACACGCACATCTTGGCAGGGATG
>JAFVAA010000177.1 GCA_017476305.1 Lachnospiraceae bacterium | reverse complement strand
TACCCGGAAGACTTCCGGGCAGAAAATGTGGACACACCCTACATTACTCGCAGTTAAACAGAAGTTTATCCACGATTCCAATTCACCTGTCTATAAATCCACCTCCACCCCATACGCACTGAACCAGTAGTGAATCTGCAGAAGATATGCTAACATCTGCGGTCCCGCCATAAGCTGCCCGTACCACGGCTTTCCATAATCCTTCACGCTCCCGATAAACCTTCTGACCTTCGTTTCATCCAAAAACAGATGAAGCGGAGACTTCGAATCCTCTAAAGCATGCAAAAGCCGCTTTCCTAAGAGTTCTTCATAATACGGATGATAGAGCTTCGGATACGGACTCTTTCTGCGGAATAAAATCTCCTCCGGCAGTTTCCCGACACTGCTCTGTCTCAGGATATTTTTCACCACCCCATCCTTCGCCTTCATTTCCCATGGAATATTAAATACGTACTCCACCAGTGTCCGGTCTGCAAACGGAACCCTTGCCTCTAATCCCCAGTGCATACTGGTCCGGTCCATCCGGTTCAAAAGCGTCTGCATAAAATATTTGATATTCAGGTACCCAATCTGTCTGCGGTTCGTCTCCGTTTCATTTTCCTTCGGAAGCGGCTCGATTTCGGAAACCGATTTCTGATAAACCTCCTTCACATAATGCTCGATATCTAAAGCATTAGCAAACTCCGGCTTTAAAAGCTCATGTCTCGGGGAAAGCTCTCTCGTCCACGGAAACATCTCATTTCCGAAAAACTCCTCCCTGTGAAACCACGGATAGCCGCCAAAGACCTCATCTGCACACTCCCAGGTCAAAACCACCTTTTCCTCCTTCGCTACCTCTCTGCAAAAATAGAGAAGCGAAGAATCCACATCTGCCATACACGGCATATCATGAGCCAGAACCGATTCTTTCAAAAGATCTGCCTGCTTTTCATAATCACAGGAAAGATAATGGTGTTTCGAACCTAAATAAGAAACCATTTTATCTACATACGGGCGGTCCTGGGAAGGCTGGAAGCTGTTTGCCTTAAAATACTTTTCATTTCCATCGAAATCAAAGGAATACGTGGAAAGCTGTTTTCCTTCCTTCTTTAACCTTTCGCTGCATATCGAAGACACCAGACTTGAATCCACCCCGCCGGATAAAAACGTACAGATCGGCACATCCGAAACCATCTGACGTTCTATCGCCGAAGAAATCATTTCTCCTGCCTTCTCCAGGGTTTTTTCATAGGAATCCTCATGCGGATGACTCTCTAACCTCCAGTAGACCTCACTCCTTATTCCGTATTTCGAAATACTAAGATAGGTACCGGGTTTTACTTCCTTAATTCCCTTATAAAGACCGGAGCCGGGAATTCTCGCCGGCCCGATTCCGAAAAGCTCTCGAAAACTGTTTAAATCTGCCTGTGGTTTTACCGCAGGATAGGCAAACAGAGCCTTCACCTCCGAACCAAAGATGATTTCATTTTCCGGCAGGATCGTATAGAAAAGAGGCTTCACTCCAAAGCTGTCCCTGTATAAAAGAAGCTTTTCATGCCGCCCGTCATAAATGGCAAAGGAGAAGATGCCATTTAAATTTTTGACAAAATCACTTCCATTTTCCAAAAAGGAAAGAAGAATCACTTCCGTATCGGATGTTGTCTGAAAATTCCACCCATTTTTCTCTAAATTTTCTTTCAGCTCATCCGCATTATAAAGCTCCCCATTATAGACGATTACATAAGGATACCCGTCTATATTTCGCATCATCGGCTGATTCCCGTCCTTAATATCACGAATGGAAAGTCTCGTATGTGCAAGCCCCACATGCTCCCTAAAATAAGTACCATCCTGATCCGGACCTCTCGGAATCAGTTTCTTTTTCATTTCTTCCAAAATATCCCTATAATAGTTTTCTTTCTCCGAATAATTCTTTCGCGTACTAAAAAAACCGGCAATACCACACATAAAAGCTTTTGCTCCTAAAACTTAACGCTCTTATGTTATCCTATGCCGGTCTTTTTTTCATGTGACAGTTTTCCTTAGGAATCGGTGTTTTGCCAAAAATAATTTCGCATTTATTTTGTGACAGTTCCTTATAATTCCCCTAAAATCGAATGCCCGATCGTCCCCTCCGGCATTTTCACGCCAAAGTTTTCTGCAATCGTCGCCCCGATTACTGCAAAGGTCTGCTCCTCCGGAAGCTTCCGTCCACCATCCATACTTTTCGAATAAGCCAAAAACGGCACCTTTTCCCTCGTGTGATCCGTCCCGGTATAGGTCGGATCATTTCCATGATCTGCCGTCAGAATCAAAAGATCATCTTCCCTTAGAACAGAAAGAAGTTCTCCTAACTTCTCATCGAACCGCTCTATCTCCTCTCCGTATCCGACCGGATTTCTCCTGTGTCCCCACTTCGCGTCAAAATCTACGAGATTCGTAAAGCAAAGACCGTTAAAATCCCTTTCTGCAATCTCTATCGTCTGCTCCATCCCATGCACGGAGCTTTTCGACTTATTCGATTCCGTCAATCCCTCCCCGTCAAAAATATCAAAAATCTTTCCTACGGAAATCACATCATACCCCTTCTCTTTTAAAGCATCTAAAACCGTTTTTCCAAAAGGCTTCAGCGCATAGTCATGCCTGTTTGACGTTCGCACAAATTCCCCTTTCCTTTTTCCGGTATAAGGTCTCGCGATCACCCTCCCCACCTTCCACGCATCCTTCATCGTAAGCTCTCTGGCAATCTCGCAGTAGTGATACAGGGTACTAAGCCCCATCGTCTCCTCATTTCCACAGATCTGAAGCACAGAATCTGCCGAAGTATAGACGATCAGATGACCTTCTTTTATCTCTTCCTCAGCTAACTCCTCTAAAATCTCCGTTCCCGAAGCACTTCTATTCCCGATAATCTTTCTTCCGGTCCGCTTTTCCAGTTCATCAATCAGCTCTTTTGGAAAGCCCATTTCCGTAAAAGTAATGAATGGCTTCGTAATATAGAGCCCCATCATCTCCCAATGCCCGGTCATCGTGTCTTTTCCAAGGCTTTTTTCCGAAAGCTTCGTATATCTGGACAGAGGAGCCTCCACCGGCTCTACCCCCTTGATATGATGCAAATTCGCAAATCCAAACTTCCTAAGATTTGGAATCCGAAACTCCTTCATATGCTCACTGATATGAAAAAGCGTATCCACCCCCACATCTCCATACTCCTTGGAATCCGGCATCTCCCCCACACCCAGACTATCCAGCACGACCAAAAAAATTCTCTGATATTTTTTCATCCAATCACCATCCTAAATTCCTGCTTCTGTTAATCCGTAATCTTTTTATGTGATACGGAATCCGACACCTCACTATCACAGAGAATCGAAAGCGCATACTGATGATTTTTCACATCGACATCCTGATGAAAGCCTCCGTCCTCTCCATCTAAGGTCCACTGCACTTCGTCATCACTGTGAATTTTGATCCTGCTGCTGCTGAACTGGAGCATTCTGTCTGAATCGAAATTTTTCATCACAAGTGCTCCTAACGCCTGCTGTACCTCAATGGGATTTCTAAGCTCCTTGATAAACATCACTTCGAACATTCCATCGTCCATCATAATGTCCATTTTACTATATGCATCATAACCTGCGACCGATACCGAATTACTGATAAGCCCCAGCATAAAATTGTCCTCGACCACCCCTCCGTCATATTCTATCACCATATGATGCACTTTGATTTCCGTAATATGCTTGATCGCCTCAATAAAATAAGCCGCTTTACCGAGCGCATTTTTCCACTCCTGCGGTGTCTGGTAAGAAACCTCAGTAAATGCTCCAAAGCCACTTACATAGGTAAAATACCTGTCATTGAACTGACCTAAATCACATTGGAACACACTTCCTTTTGTAATCAATTCTGCCGCCTGCTCCATATTTTTGGGAATTTTAAGGCTGGAGGCAAAATCATTGACCGTTCCTGCCGGAATATAGCCGCAGATCGGTCTTTTTTCCAAATGCATCAGACCACACGCCACCTCATTCATCGTGCCATCCCCACCGGAACAGACCAGATACTCAAAGTCTGCACCCTTTTCTATAACAATGTTTGTCGCATCATCCTTTTTCTGCGTCGCAAATATCGTCACTTCAAACCCGGCTTTACAAAAAATCTGAATAATTCCGGATAAATTGTTTTTAATCTGCTCCTTTCCAGACATCGGGTTATATACAAAAAGCATTTTTTTCATACGAATCCTCCCTGAAACTCTTTCCTGCTCTCATCCCGCACAAGTCGTTAAAAATCACCAGAGCACCTTAAATACTTGTGCTTCTATATAATGAACATGGCATCACCAAAGGAAAAAAAACGATACCTTTTTTCTATCGCCTCTCTGTATGCATCCATAATCTGCTCCTTTCCTGCCAAAGCAGAAACAAGCATGAGAAGCGTAGATTCCGGAAGATGAAAATTCGTGATCAAAGCATCCAACACCTTGAAACGATATCCCGGATAGATAAAAATATCTGTCTCTCCCTCACCTGCCAAAACAAATCCATTTTCATCTGCTGCAGACTCTACCGTCCGACAACTCGTGGTTCCGACACAGACCACCCTGCCCCCCTCTCTTTTTGTC
>JAFVAA010000176.1 GCA_017476305.1 Lachnospiraceae bacterium | reverse complement strand
CTGCTTTCTGCCTTCCGAGAGCCGCTTTTTCACATTGCTCTGACTAAGTCCTAAAAGCTCAGCAATCTCTCTTACCTTAAATCCCTCTACATAATGCAGCAGAAGAACTAATCGGTATTTTTCATCAATTGTTTCCAGAAAAATATTCCATTCCACCGTCTGATATCCGTGTTCCATGCTTATCGCTTCCGGTATGCTTTCATCCGAAAGACAGGACTGCCTTTGCCGGTAAATACGGTTGCTTTCATTGATTAAAATACGAATCAGCCATGTTTTAAAATATTCTTCCTTTTTCAGAGTGCCAATGCAATCCCACACGATCAGAATGGTGTCCTGTATCGCATCTGCCACATCCTCCTCCGACCAGAGGATTGCCTTTGCCACTTTGTACATACTCTGCTTACATGCTCCAATCAGAGCCACAAACGCATCGGCATCGCCTCTTTTTGCTTGTCTTACTAATGCTTTCATATCCTCTCTCCCAATCTGATTTACTGTTATGCTGTCATGATATCCCCACAGCTCCTTATGCCGGATAATATGACAGTTGTGTTTGCATTCCGGTATGCAGTTACAGGATGCACAGACTGGTCACATGCATCCTGCTTTCAGACCTTACACTTATTAGAGAGGGAAAGGAGAGATTTGGTTACTTTTTTACTTCAAAAATTTCATTTTCTTCCGGTAGAACTGTGCACTCTCTTTCCGCCCCTGTATCTGCCAGATGGATTAGAGGCTGTCATTCGGAAAAAAAAGGCTCTTATGCGTGCATACATAAAAGCCCTTTTTATTTTGGATTCAAACCTTTTGATATATCCATAACAAACCCACATATTTAACGTAAAGAGAATGCATTTATGATGTACTAGCTTTGCAGCTCCGCATTCCGTATCACGCAATAGGTATACCCATCCTCATCATAGGTGTCAAAGGTGCCTGTCACTGTGATTTCTTCATTCTCTTCCGGATAGTCCTTCGGATATTCGTGCTCGCCCTTTAGCTCAAACTCCAGTCCCTGTGCGCAGCATGCCGTCGCATCCTGAATGATGCAGGAAAAATATCTCTGCTTATCTCCTTCAAATACAGAGAAATTTCCTTTCATTTTAATCCGTTTTCCGATATAATCCTCCGGCTTCGCCATGATATTATACACTTCAGAATAAACCATGGTACTGTTCAATGTCGTCAGATCTACCATGTCCGCTGATGCCGCCTCTTCCAGAACCTCTGCAGCTTCCTCTGACTCTGCCGACGTATCACTCCCCTTTGAAACAGCTTCCCCACTTTTCACCGTTTTCTGCGAATCTCCTTTTCCAGCCAGGTCATTCACCATATTCTGATTTCCGCACCCGAAAAGTGATATGGATAAACACAAAACCACTGCCATACTGTACCATTTTTTTCTCATCATCCTACCTCCTGTTTTCAAAAACCAATCCACTCCATTTACTGAAAGCATACCATGCCATTCCCATCCTGCCCGTACCGGCATTCTCCCATCCATTCATCCTGCAAAAGCTTAGATCTGTATATCCATCAGTAAAAGCTGCTTTTTTATCCCCTGCCCGTAATCCGGCCGCACAGGGAAAAACCCGCAAATACCACCGCATCTACTGTTACGATTGTCGAACCTACCGGCGTCCCCCATAAGATCGAAATCAAAATTCCTAAAAGCGCGCAGCACACGGAAAAAACTGCAGAACAGATCGTTACCGATAAAAAGCTTTTAAACACGCGCATGGCAGAAAGTGCCGGAAAAATGATAAGTGCAGAAATTAAAAGCGAGCCCACCAGATTCATTGCCAAAACAATAATCACAGCGATGATGATTGCTATGATAAGGTTGTAAAAATCCACCTTTGTTCCT
>JAFVAA010000175.1 GCA_017476305.1 Lachnospiraceae bacterium | reverse complement strand
CATCGGTGGTCATGGAACGACACTAGGCGGCATTATTGTAGAATCCGGGAAATTTGACTGGAAGGCAAGTGGAAATTACCCGAACATCGCAGAACCAAATCCAAGCTATCATGGAGTATCTTTCTATGATGCAGTAGGACCGGCTGCTTTCGTGACCTATATTCGTGCGATTCTTCTTAGAGATACGGGAGCTACGATTTCACCGTTCAATGCATTTTTACTTTTACAGGGTGTGGAAACGCTTTCTCTCCGTCTGGACAGACATGCGGAAAACACGAAAAAGGTCGTAGAGTACTTAAGTAAGCATCCACAGGTAGAAAAGGTAAATCATCCATCCTTACCGGATCATCCGGATCATGCTCTGTATGAGAAATATTTCCCGAATGGCGGGGCATCTATTTTTACCTTTGAAATCAAGGGTGGAAAGGAAGAAGCATGGAAGTTTATTGATAACCTGAAGATTTTCTCTCTGCTTGCCAATGTAGCAGACGTGAAGAGCCTGGTTATCCATCCGGCTTCTACGACGCATTCCCAGCTTTCTGAGGAGGAGTTAAAGGATCAGGGGATTTATCAGAATACCATCCGGCTTTCCATTGGTACAGAACACATTGATGATATCATTGCAGATTTGGAAAATGGATTTGCAAATGCGAAATAAGATTTAAGGGATAATAATTTACTGCGGATTCTGCCATCATAAAGCGGCTTTTAGGTGGCAGAATCCGTTGGTATTCATAGAAAAATATACCGGAAATATACGGCTTGCTAAGATGCTGAATGGAATAATACCAGGGAGTGAAGGTGGGAAGAAAACATGGAATGAGGTGCGACTATGACGGATGATACATTAAATGAGGCGATATACGAACGCTACATCAAGCCGACGAAGCGGAAAAGAACGAAGAGCGTGGGGCTGGAATTTGAGTTTCCGATTGTGAATATCACCGGAAAACCGGTTGATTTTTCGGTCATTCACCAGTTGACAGATGAATTTATTAAAGAGCATGCTATTACGGATGTACATTATGATGATGATGGCTATGTCTATTGGGCGGGAAATGCGGAAAACGGCGACAGCCTTTCCTTTGACTGCAGCTATAATACATTAGAGTTTTCTTTTGGAATTGAGTCGGATATCGGGATTCTAAAAGAACGTTTTTCAAAGTATTATAATGATATGCAGCGTGCGCTAAAAAAGAGGGATCATTTATTGACAGGGATGGGAATCAATCCCGGCTATAAGGTCAATCGGAATGTTCCGGTGGTCAGTGAAAGATACCGGATGCTGTTCCATCATCTTTGCTCCTATGAAAATTACGGAAATGAAATTTTATTCCACAATCATCCGAATTTCGGACTTTTTTCCTGTGCCAGCCAGGTTCAGATGGATGTCGAGGAGGAAAATCTGGTGGAGGTTTTAAATACCTTTACCAAGCTGGAGCCTCTGAAAGCACTTTTATTTGCAAATTCTATCTGGACAGAGGACGCAAATGAATTTTTATGCAGCAGGGACTATTTCTGGCGGAACAGTCTGCATGGACTGAACCGGCACAATGTAGACATGTACGGGCTTCAGTTCGAGTCCATAGAGGAAATCATTTTATATATTCGGAGCATGAGTCTTTACTGTGTACAGAGAGAGGGAAGATATATTAATTTCAGTCCGGTTCCTTTAGCGGATTATTTTTCCTCGGAGAAAGTAGAAGGGGAAATTTTTGAAAACGGAGCTTATAAAAAAATAGAAATTCACCCGGAAATTTCGGATTTAGAGCATTTACGCTCTTTTAAATTTGATGATCTGACATTACGCGGAACGGTGGAGTTCCGTAGTGTCTGCGAACAGCCGGTAAAAGAAATCATGGCTTCCGGTGCTTGTCATGCCGGACTGATGGAAAATCTGCATGCGTTGACATATTGTCTGCAAAATGATCTTGTAATATATCAT
>JAFVAA010000174.1 GCA_017476305.1 Lachnospiraceae bacterium | reverse complement strand
ATTTACCTCATAGTCCCCGCGTACAAAAGCTACGACAAATGAATTATCAGAAGCTTTCTGATAGACGACAGCCTTGCAGGAAAGCGTTTCCTCACTTTTCAAAAATCTGCATACATCCTCAATCGTTTTACAGTCCGGTGTCTCCACACAGGAAAGCTCTGCTTCCTCTCCGGTCACTTCGTTTACAACCTTATTTTCAGCAGCCTCCATATTGGCACGGTAATCACATTCCTCACAGATCACGATGCTGTCCTCGCCCACCGGAGTCAAAAGCATATACTCATGGGAGATGTTCCCTCCCATCATACCGGAATCCGATGCCACCGTCACCACCTCCGGAATCCCGGCTCTCGCAAAGATACGGTTATATGCATCATAGCATCTGTCATAATACTTCTCTAAATCCTCCTGTGAGGTATGGAAGGAATACGCATCCTTCATCGTAAACTCGCGTACACGAATCATACCGGCACGCGGTCTCGCTTCGTCTCTGAACTTTCTCTGGATCTGGTAGATCATAAACGGATATTTCGTATAGGACTGCGCATATTCCCTGACGAGATGTACTGCCGCCTCCTCATGTGTCATCGCAAGCACCATTCGGGATTTACTGCGGTCGGTAAAGCGTAAAAGCTCATTTCCCACCGATTCATAACGCCCTGACTCGTCCCATAAATCTGCCGGAAGCACGACCGGAAACAGAACCTCCTGCCCGTCAATGGCATCCATCTCTTCCCGGATAATATTTTCTATTTTTGCGGTAATCCTCTTTAAAATGGGAAATTCGGAAAAAATTCCGTTTCCAACATTTTTCATATACCCGCCACGTACCATCAGCGCATGGCTGTCGATGACACAGTCTGCAGGTCTCTCCTTAAATCTCTGTCCGATTAAATTTGCTACTTTCATCTTTTTTCTCTCTTTCTGCAATTTTTATATCATATTTACTGCTATCGAAAGCAAAACCCTCGAAAACCTTCGGTTTTCTCAGGCGCGAGCGCGCTTCGCATTATGATAAATCCTCTTATAAAAGCATACTTTTATAAGAGGATTTATCATAACACTTGCTTTTGCTTTCACGACTATCATAACACATAATATTAAAAATAGAAAGCCCCTTCACCTATGCATATATTTTATCAAACCTATCATTGATAAGCCAATGCAGACTCATGATTTTATCCTGATCTTTTTCTATATCCAGTGTCATGATTTTCTTAACAGCATTATTAATATCTTGTCGAAAGACTTCAATCCATTGCTTTTTTGTTTTTTTCATTTTATCTCCCTTTTACAATGTCTGTCAACAGAAAAACTTTCCTTCTTCTTCGAATTATGATAAAATGGACGCTGAAGCGTTCATCATGCAAATTTGCAGAAACGGCAAATTTGTGTTATGCGCCGAAAACGTGTGCAATAAATATGATAATATAGTCGCGAAAGCACAAGCCATTAGAAGTTCCAACGTATCTTCGATACTTTTGCAATTTATGTTTTTAACAAACATGAAAATGGAGGGATACAAAAATGACGATAGAAAGCAAATCCTATCATAACATTGCTTATAAAACTTTTTTAGGTCTTCTTGGTGTCCTTTTTCTGATTCTCGTGATTGCCATTCCCGATACCATTCTCACAAAAATCGAAGAGAACTCCCATTTTATGCAGGGAAAATACATCTGGAATCTCTTTCACATTCTCGCCATGCTTCTCGCAGTCGTCCTGGTGTTCAGTTTTTTAAACCAAAATTCCATATCCAGACATTTGACGAAAGCAGAAACCCTTTTTGACTACACCCTGATAACCGAATTTACCGAAAATCACGTATCCTTTCAAAAACCGAAAAAAAAGATTACGCTCGCATATTCTGATATTCAGGATGTCATCGTGTGGCCGGTTCTTTTCGGCAGAGGAGAAATAAATCCCATGTCCTATAAGCTGATCATAAAAACGAAGAACAGAACATATAAAATTTATTCTGAAATACTAAGTCAGGCAGAATATCACCTCTTTAAAGAAACAGAATTATACAAAGTATATCTGGAGTTAAAAAGTCACAGAGTAGTACGAGTCTGACATATCCCGAAATACATAGAAAACATTATTTTTCTGACAGATATTACATCTGTCAGAAAAATAATATAATTGTGAACTTCCTGATTTTTTACAACTAAAATAGCAGATGTTCATCGAGCAGGCAACAAAATCAAGAAACCTGCCACAGGCTCACTAACGAAATAGATGTACATTTCGTTAGTGAGTATATATTCATATCAGTCAGGAACTTCACAATAACAATAAACATACAGCGTTTCTTTATGCTGCCCGGTATATGAAATATAGTGATCTTCGGAAATAGGCGGTCTTTTTTCCATGGGTATTACTCAAAAACGAACTCTCCATCTCCTCCTTCCACAAACGAAACCTTTGAAGCAAAACCGGACCACTCTTCCGTTTTCTTATTACCAATCTTAGTAATAAAAATCTCAATCTTTTTTCCTTCTTCCTGGTTAATGGCTTTTTCAAAATCCTCTTTCGCAGTAAGATTCGTTTTATATATCAAAGTTTTAACCTCTTGCGTAAGCGTAGCAACGGTTGAATCTTTCTTTGCTTTCAAAAGTTTATAAGTCTTATCTAAAACTTTTGGCGGAGTTCCTTTCTTTACATTTTGATCCACTATGCGAACATAATACTGATTCGTCAAACTTGCATTTTCAAAAACGATCGTATATTTTCCTGATTTTTCACAGGCAAATCTGATTGTTATATCCTTGACCGTCCGAATCCCATCGCTTGTTTTTAACATGTTCCCATCAGGATTATCCGTCTGTTTCCTTCCTTTAAAAAGAGTACGCCTAATTTTTGAAGATAAAAATTTTTTCTTTTTATCAGTAATATATTGATAATGCTCTACATAAAAAGGTTTATCATTCACATCATACTTTCCTAACCAATTTTCTTTTTTATCATCATATGCAGCTCCTTTTTCTCCTACCCAAAACACTCTTGGGCTATCTGTATCGGTATTTTCTTCTGTATACAGTACAAATTCTGCATTTCTAAAATGCATACCTGCCCGACAAGTACCCAGGTTCGGATCAAGTGTATAGAACTGATAACGCGAACGCTTCGGAATAGCAATCGTTCCTTTTAAGTAATCGACAACAACGGCAGGCGCACTTGGTCTCTTAGGAACAGTAAGCTTTGCAGGAATTCCATCTCTTGTGCTCGTTTTAATGGCTGTAAGAGGAGTTGTCAAACTCTTATCCGTAGCTAATGAAATGTTTTTCGTTTTTGTTTTTGACACAGGCCAGGATATTGAAGTGATATCCTGACCACCCTCGATATATTCCCTTTGAGGAGCTACTTGCAGCGTCGCACCTGAATAGGAATAATAATCTGCCGGCTTATTTCCTGTATTGCCAATATAGTAAGGAAAATAAGACCCCCACTTATATCTGGAACCGCTTTCTTTTTTTAATCCCAGCCACTCGCCATTTATCAGCAGCTCAGAATAAGAATCCACACTGGGATCACTCTCATCTCCAATCACTTTGCCATCAGATCCTTTTACTTTAACCCATCCTCCGTTATCCACCTGTTCCAAAACAGCGCCCTTAACAGATGGACTTTTCGGAACTTCAATAAGCACTGCTTCCGAATCCTCCTGCCAGTCTGTTTTTACCATAAAATAATGATCTTTCGATACAGAAAACTTGGATAAATCAACATTGATCTCATGTATCGAAGAAGAAGAATTAACACACCTGGATTCATAGCGTTCCCACTCAGCAACCGCCT
>JAFVAA010000013.1 GCA_017476305.1 Lachnospiraceae bacterium | reverse complement strand
TCTTCCGATAAATACTCCAGAATCCCTTTCCCGATCGCCTGTGCCAGTTTTTCCTGGTATTCCGGCTCTAAAAGCATTTTCTCCTCCTCCGGATTCGACATAAAACCACACTCCACAATCACCGCCGTCTTTTCCGATTTTTTCAGAATATAATAACTGTCATTCGCCTTTGCCTGCCTGTGGTTTTCCGCATCTACCTCTGAAATCAGAATTTCCTGAAGTCTGTTCGCGAACCTCTCCCCCTTTTCCGATAAGGCGTGATAAAACACTTGTGCCCCCTTGGAGCCGGGCGAGGTGAAACTGTTTTGATGGATACTGACAATGAGAGCTACCTCCGGCTGATTCATCAGCTCCATGCGCGCACGCATATCGGCACTCTTTTTGTTCCTGTCGCCCTCCGTATAAAGACCGGCATCTTCTTCTCTGGTCATCACCACCGAAACCTTCTTTTTCTCTAAATACTTTTTCAGACACTTCGCGATGGACAGATTGATATCCTTTTCATAGGAGCCGGACACTCCCACCTTCCCCGGATCGATTCCTCCATGTCCCGGATCAAGCACAACTACAGGCTTCACAGACTTGGCACCTGTGGAAATCTCCTGTTTCACAGAAACTTTTTTTACATAGAAACACAAAAGCAGAAGAAATCCTGTCAAAATCAGGGCACATGCCCTGGCCCTTCTTTTTTCCTTCATAAAATTCATCATGTCGAAAACCTCTAAAATCATCCTTCAAGCACTTGATATCATTTTATGAAAAAAAGTCAAAAATTAGACTACCCGGTATACTTTGTGATCATATTCCAGACATCCTTGCTTTCCAGACCAAATTTCCAAAAAGCAAAGCCTGCCAAATCTTTTTCAGAGACCGCTTTCATCTTCAGCTCCAAAGAGTCCCTGTCCTCAATCCACATCTTATGGATGACACCCTTTTCCTCGTACTCTAAATAATTCTGTCCGGTCTGCTCATCCCATACCGGCTCCTTCCCTGCCTTTTCCACGATCTGCTTCGTATAGTTCATGGAGCAGCTCTCCACACTGAGCTCTACCTCGCCATTTTTCGTCTTTTCCTGCCAATATCTGCTGTAAAACGGCAGTCCTATCACCACCTGCTCCTTCGGGACCTCCGTCAAAACGCTCTCGATCGAATCCCTTACATAACCGATGGAAGACACCGGTCCTGCCTCTTCGGAGTTTTTATGGTACTCATCATAAGCCATAACGATCACATAATCCGCTACATTTGCCTGCTCCGCACGGTCATAATACGCATTATAATCCATCAGCGGATAGTTATCTATGGAGAGAACCAGTGAGTTCGTCCTGCATTTGATTCCCAGCTCACGAATGAACTGGATAAAATCTTCTCCTGACTCCTGCTTAATATACTCAAAATCAATGTTGATCCCGTCCAGATCGTACTGAATCGCCTTCGCCACCAGATTATTGACCAGTTTCAAACGTGTGCTGGTACTTTCCAGCACCGTTCCGATCTTCATATCCGGGCTCTGGTCGTCGCACAGTCCCCAGACCTCAATACCGGCATTATGCGCCTTCGTCACGTAATCATAGCTGGCGATGGAAGCATCTACCCCGCCTTCATTATCTGAAGTTTTGAACCAGGTAGGACTCACCACATTCATCCCCTTTGCCGTCGCCAAAATATCGGAAAGACCTGCATTCGCCGTCTGGTTCGTCACCTGGTGCCAAACGAGGGAGACCTTGTCCTCCCTTAAAATATGCGTATACTTTTCTGCTTTAAAATCTGTCGTATCCTGATCTTTATAGGACTTATCAAGACTCTTCGCTTTCACATAGCCAATGATTCCTGTCTCCTCCATGACCTGGCAGAACCCGGTATCTTTATCCTCCTTTTTCAAAAGCCGGAGCCTTGCCCCCTCCTTCTCATTCTTCAGCACCTTGCTCTTAATATCCTTCTGATACCGGATCGCACACTCCTCCTTTGTCTTCACATACTCCTTGTCCATACCAAACTCATTGATCACCACGATCCGGTTCGGTTTCTTATAAATCTGATACTGAAATGCCGTATGCTCTTTAATATAGTCAGCTGCCACATAGATGCCCGAGCCTTCGTTTATCGCCATGACATAGTCCTTACTCTCCTTGCTCCTGCCGATCAGACAATCCTTTTCTCCCGGCACCACAGAGATTTCCGTCGTAGGTGTCGTATATAGAAGCAGATTTTCATTTTCGTCCCAGTAAAAACGGGAATTAAAATGCTCCTTCACATAATCAAAGGCAATATACGCCCAGTCCTCCTCCATAATACAGTCCGCATCTGTAATCTCATCCCCTACGACAAGCACTGCCCGGTTCGAATCCTTCTCCACTCCAAAATATTCGGCAAGCGGCATTTTTTCTTTATTGGGCATATTTTTCTTAATCATATAAATCGTCGCTAATATCAGGACCAAAAGCAGCCCCACCGCTGCAGGAATAATGATTTTCATATGTTTTTTCATTTCAGCTCTCCTCTTTTCCTCGCGCTGCGCCCCCGAAATACCTGATTCTTTTGGAGACGCTTTCTCTCAAAACTATAGTATACCACTTTTCGACATCTCTAGCAAATAAAAAAGGTCGATTTCTATGAATTCACAAAAATCGACCTTTTCTAAGATTTTCCTATGCTGTACTTTCCCGTGCCGCACCTGGAACAGCACGTCTCCCTATGGTTCTCGTAAGAACCGGTCGGAGAACAGGCAGCCCTGCCACCTTCATCAGCAGTATGAATTAAACAACAATCCACTATACAGTGAGCTAATATAAGAATACCCTCTCGGCGGTTTGGAGGTGTTCGGATAGCTGACAATCCTCTTATCGATATACTCCATCGGATTGATCTTAACCGATTCACTCTTCGCTCTCAGGCGAAGAACCATAGGGGAATCTGCTCGGAACATCTCCTGCATTTCGCCCTTTACCACCGCATCTGCTGCCAAAGCTTCATCTAACTCAATAAAACCATCATCATCAAACGTCATTCCATAGGACTCCAGCTCATTTTTATACGGTGCCATCAAACCACTCATCTCACGGAGCAGCTTTGACGGAATATCTGTATCTCTGGTATACGCTACACTATGGCCAACCAGCTCGTTATAATTAGAAACAAAATCTCTGACTCCCTCTAAAATCAAATCACTATCCGGACGATAATCGACCTCAGCCTCCGTATCAGAAGGTCTCAGAAGCGTCACCTTTACAGCATTTCCAAGGGTAAACTCATTCTCCGTCGAACTCTTTTCTGCACCATTCAAATCAAAAATCGCATTTTTCGGCTTTACAGCAATCCGATCCAATCCATAATAGGATACAATTCCCTTGCCACGCCCTTCTGCAATCTTATCCTCAAAAGTAAAGCTGTCATACCCGTTCGAAGTTCCTAAGCTCAGCGACTCGATCCGCATCCCGATCCTGTTTTCTTCTGGTGAATACGGCTCTGCGACCAGACCGATCTTTGCTTTCGTAATAAAGTTCGCAAGTCCATCGATCACCTCGCGATGATTCGCATCCTTTCGGATATTATACTGAAAATCATAGCCCACATCATTCACGGTAACTTTGAACTGGTAACTGCCGGCATCCAGACCTTTTCCCGTTTCGTAGAACACCTTGCCTTCATTTACCTGTGCATTTGCTAACTGTTTCACTTTAATCGAAAAAGCACTTGGAAGCTGTTCATTCTCCGAATCTAAAAGCTCAGCACTTACCTGTTCCGGATCTGAGGAATGTGCTTTTCTCTTAGAAAACAATGCATTCTCCGAATCATCTGCCAGCACATTCAATGTCTCTTCTAACTTCATAGAGGCTTCTTTCACACCCAGCACATAGGACTGCTTCTTATTTGTGAAATGCAACAGATAAACGGGAGATTCCTGCGTCTCCTTGCGAATCCGTTTCACAACCGAACGAAGCTCGGACGATTTATGGGCAAATTTCGTCGTATACTTTGGCTCAAAAGTCGGAATCAGATTATTGTATATAGCAGTATTCATAGCCATAGCGACATCTCCTTTCCATGGAATGCAAAATGCTGACCTGCTAAGGAATCCTTTCCCGCATTTGCGCCAGACATTGCCGCCCTTTTTTGATGATAGCTTCTTTTTCCTATATTTTCCTATATCTTGTATCTATAAGCATAAGTCTATACTATATCTATATTATAGGTTCTTCCAATATACGAAATAACTACCGACACTTCTTGCTAGTATCATTATATCTTACTTTTTGCATTTTGTCGATAGTTTTTTAAAAAAAATTACATTTTTCAGGAAATTTCAATACTTAATTTCGCCGTTTCACCTCCCGTTTTCGCTATTTCAGGACATTTTCGCTGTTTCCGTTTTTCCTTTCTGCATTATACAATGGGTGCGAAACGAATCCGGATCTTTGGCAGTTCTTTGATTTCTGTATAGGAATTTATCTGCCAGTCCTCCCCCTGCTCCGGATCATTTTCCCCGGAAGCCGGCGGCGCAAAAATCTTCAAACTCATATCTGCGGCACCATCCAGAGGCTTCTTAAAAAATGCGCTCATCATATCGATGCACTTCACTCCCGGAGCCTTATAAAACCAATGTCCATTCAGCTCCAGCATCAGATTTAACGCTTCATTTCCGCCCTCAAAATATGCCTCACAGAACACCGGATTCTTTTCAAAATGGAGAGGAACCGCAAGCCCCTCTGCATCCTCGGAACCGCCCCAGCGAAGTGTCACAGGAAGCGTCACCTCCTCTTTTTCTTCCATCGCCGGTGAAAAATAATCCTCATGGATAATCTCACGGTAAGTCTCTAAAATCGGCTGCTCGATTCCCACCCCTGCATTATTCGGATCCTCGATCTCCAGTCCCAGACGTCCTCTGTCACGCATCTGGTAAAGCGTAAATGCACTCAGCCACTTCTCCGGATCTGCCTTCAGTCTATCACAGAACTCTCTTAACATCTGCGCCTGATCATAAGGTCCTGTCACGTCTCCATCCGCATTGAACTCCGATAGAACCATCGGTTTTTTCACGCCATGATTGACTGCGGTATATCTTTCATAGCTCTTTTTCCCAAGTGTATAGATTTTATCC
>JAFVAA010000173.1 GCA_017476305.1 Lachnospiraceae bacterium | reverse complement strand
CGCACTGTTCTCTGATTCTGTCGTCCAGACTGATGTGGTATACGGTTTCTGCTGCATCATTAATCACTGGTAAATCTTTGGTTAGCATAGCTATCTCCTCCCATGTTCCGGCTTTAAAGAACTGTGCCCATTTATCGAGTTTCCATTCCCTGTCTTCTTCTGTAGCGTTATCGCTTCTCCTTAATTCCATTACCCGGATTTGCAGTTTGTCGCTATAGGGTTCATATGTTTTTGTGTTTAGCATCATGTAGGATGCATAGAACTCCGGTCTGTCCGGGAACAGGTCAAAATCAAGAAGTCCGACTCACTCCTCTCTTTTTTTATAGTATATCATAAGTTTTATAAAAATGCAAGATTAGTATATTTGCATGTCAGGATAAACGCATCAATTTTCCTTAGTTCCCAAGTACTATGGCTGAAAACTGAGATTTAGATATATAAAATTGATGCGTTTATCCTGATTTGTATGTTGTGTCATTCTCAGTTACCATTTACAGTCAATTTCATTTTATTAAGCTTCAAATGGAAACAGTGCTTCCTATACTTGTGTGAAGCACTGTTTCTGCCATTATATTGTTACATAGAAATTGACTGTGAATGGTAACCAATATCAAAATGTGGAAAAGAGATTCTCCAAAATGCAAAAGATATTTCCGGCTTGTGAATTGACAGGATATTTGGTAAAATGGTGACAAACGGAGATGATAAGATATTGTTTTGATAAAAATTTCAATTTTTTGAGGTGAGATGAGAACTCTGAAAGGCTTTTGGAAGGAGGATGGATGAAATGAAGCAGGTGACATTGGGAAGTACCGGAATTACGGTGGTACAAAATGCATTTGGCGCATTGCCAATTCAGCGGGCGGATAAAGAGACGGCAGTAAAAATTTTACGGAAAGCTTATGATGGGGGAATGCGTTACTTTGATACGGCACGTGCTTATTCGGATAGTGAGGAAAAAATGGGAGAAGCATTTGCCGGGATGCGGGAAAAGATATATATTGCGACAAAGACAATGGCAAAGACGCCGGAGCAGTTCCGGAAGGATTTAGAAACATCGCTTTCTCTGCTGCAGACGGATTATATTGATATTTATCAGTTTCATTGTATAGATACATGCTATCGCCCGGGGGACGGTACCGGGATGTATGAGTGTATGCAGGAGGCGAAAGCGCAGGGAAAAATTCGTCATATTGGTGCGACAGCACATAAGATCGGAGTGGCTTTTGAGGCAGTAGAATCCGGTCTTTATGAAACGATGCAGTTTCCGTTCTCCTATCTTTCCGGCGAACAGGAGGTTGCGTTAGTACAGGCATGCAAAGAGCATAATGTGGGGTTTGTGTGCATGAAGGGTCTATCCGGAGGACTCATTACGGATGCAAAGGCAGCGATGGCTTTTATGACGCAGTTTGATAATGTGCTTCCTATCTGGGGGATTCAAAAGGAATCGGAACTGGATGAGTGGCTTGCGTTCATGAAACATACCCCGGATTATTCGGATGAAATCCGGGCTTTTGTACAGAGGGAGCGTGAAGAACTGGCGGGGAATTTCTGCAGAGGCTGTGGATACTGCGAACCCTGTCCGGCGGGAATTGTGATTCATCAGTGTGCCAGAATGTCTTTGATGCTCCGGCGTATGCCGTCAGAGGGCTGGCTGGGGGAAACATGGCAGAAGGAAATGGAGAAAATTGAAACCTGCCTTCACTGTAATAAATGTATGTCACATTGTCCGTATGACTTAAATACACCGGAACTGTTAGCTGAAAATTTAGAGGATTATAAAAATGTTTTAGCGGGAAGGGCTGTCTGTTAAGAAACCGTGCATAAATAATTTACTCATTTTCGGGCAGAAACACTGTATGTGCAAGCGTTTCTGCTCGAAAAATGGTAAATTTAATTTTGTACAGATTCTCAGAAACCGTGAAAATACATGCTAAAGCGTTTATCCGGGGTTGATTTTTGTAAATAGGAACAGGAGGAGAAAGGTATGAAATCTTTAGCGATGAAATTGATATGCGCGATTACAAGTATCGTGCTTTTATCGGTGTTTGTGGTGACTGCGGTAAATTACAGTTTTTCGAAACGGAGCATGACACAGAAAGTCGGGGTTTTGATGACTGCAGTAAATGACCAGATGCGTCTGGGGATGAATAATTATTTTGACGATATAGAGGAGACGGCTTCCCTGGTCTTCCGAAATCCGGAATATTATCAATATGACAAGGCAAAGGTGACAGAACAAAGTTCAGAAATCATGCAGTTAGAGTCTGACATAAAGAATGAACTTCTGACCATCAGCCTCATGCAGAATTTCGGTGATTTCGCCCTGGTGTATGCGAATAATTCCACGATAGGAAAAACAGGAGCAGAGACAGCCGGTCTGTTCGGGGAGGATCAGTTCTTTCAAAATGTGAGCAGCTATATTTCAAATGAGCGGACAGAAGACGGCTGGTTTACCGGTATTGGCGACAGCTATAAGAAAATCTATTATGTGAAGCGGGTACATGAAGACGCTGTGCTTTTGGCATCCCTATATACTTCTGAGCTGCAGAATGTCATCACAAATTCAGATCAGATGAAGGATATGGTGTTAGAGCTTTTGGATAAAGACGGTCATGTCATCTATTCGAATGTGGATGAAAATATAGGTTCTACTGTAGCCGACGGGGTGTTAAAACGGGTGCAGAAAGAGCAGCCGGATACATTTATCAGTGACGGAGATCTGATCAGTATGACATCGTGCAATGATCAGTGGAAGCTTTCCTGTCATATGGCGACTGGAAAGATTTTAAAAGAAGTGAAGGATATGAGAAATCTGGCCGTGATTTTGGCTGTTGTCTGTGTACTTTTAGCTGCGGGGATTGGCATTGCTTTTTCGAGAATTATCGTGAAACCGGTGAAGAGCCTGGCAAAAAATATGAAGTTGGTCGAGCAGGGAGATATGACGGTTCATATGGAAACAAAATCGAAGGATGAAGTCGGAATGCTGGTCGGCAGCTTCAATGTTATGATGGAAAAGGTCAGGGCACTGCTGCAAAACGTAGACAGAATCGCTTCTGTGGTGGCTAAAAGCTCGGATGAGATTAGTGAGGTTGCAGAAAAAACACAGGAAATTTCCTATGGTGTATCGGTTGCAATGGATGGAATCGCAGATGGTGCCAATTCCCAGTTAGAAGAAACGAAAGCAACGTTTCGTTCTTTGGAAAGTTTGGCAGACAGCATTAATCAGACGGTGAAGCATATCGAAGAAGTCTCCGGGTATTCTTTAGAAAGCAGGGGGATTGGCGAATCTTCTTTAGAGCATGTCAATCAGCTGGAAGAGACTACGAAGCAGGCGGGAGAACGGATGCAGCAGATAGGGGAAACGGTCAGAGATTTAGTACAGGAGATCGCCAATGTGCAGGAGATTCTGGAATTGATTCGTCATATCAGTGAGGAGACGAACCTGCTTTCTTTAAATGCCAGTATCGAAGCAGCAAGAGCCGGAGAAGCCGGGCGTGGTTTCGCAGTTGTGGCAAATGAAGTCCAGAAGCTGGCAGATCAGACCAATGAAGCCACTGTTCAGATAGACAGTGTGATTATGGATATCGTGAAAAATGGAAAGGAGACAGAGAGGGTAATCGATGAGTCGAAGGAAGTATTTGAAAAGCAGACACTGATTGTGAACGAAGCGAATAAGTCCTTTAAAAGTATTTTGGCTGCGACACAGAATATTACAGAAAAACTGGATGTAGTGGAGGAGCTTACGACGACCATGCGGACTTTGAAGGATGATTCTTTAGAGGCTACGAACAGCATTTTGGAGACTACGGAGAATTCTTCGGCAAGTGCAGAAGAGGTCATGAGTACTTCGGAGGAAGAACATGCAGCGACGGAACAGCTCTTTAAAAAGTCAACGGAGCTAAAGGAGGCTGTACAGTCTTTACAGGAGTCCATAGGGCAGTTTAGGATATAGGACAGGGAAAATGCTAGTGAATAGAGGGAGGAAATGACATGATGAGACGAGTGTGTGGAAAGATGCTTTCGGTAGTGCTTTGTTTAGGGATTATGACAGGCAGTACGGGATGTTCAGGAAATGAAATTTCTCTGGCTGTTGCAGAAGAAAAGACAGATATCAGTTTTTCATGGTGGGGAACGGATGCCAGGCATGATTATACGATGGCAGCAGTCGAAGAATTTGAAAAGCTCCATCCGGAGATAGATGTACATTTACAGTATACAGAGTTTTCAGGATATGATAAGAAATCAGCAATTCAGATGGCTTCACATACAGAGGCAGATGTCATGCAGATCAATTATGCCTGGGTGGATAAATTTTCACCGGATGGAAATGGATATCTGGATTTGGAGACGGTAAAGGATACGCTGGGGTTAGATGCTTATGATGATACGCAGCTGGCATATGGAAGAAGCGGCGGGGTGCTGAATGCACTTCCGATTGCCTTAAATGCCAAAGTCTGCCTGTATAATAAAGATTTGTATGACAGCTTTGGGTTAGCACTTCCGAAAAACTGGGAGGATTTATTTGCAGCTGCAGAGGTGATGCAGGAAAAAGGGGTATATCCTTTAGATTTAGATCAGGTGTGTTCTTACATGTTCTCTGTCGCTTATGTGGAGCAGAAAACAGGAAAGACATTTATCGGAGAAGATCGTACGCTCGGATTTTCAGAGGAGGATGTAAAAGAGATGCTCAGGTTCTATATGGAACTTGTGGAGAAAAAAGTGACACCATATGTTGGCGAGCGGGATGACAGTAATTATAAAAATGGTGTGGCAGCGGGGGTTGCACAGTGGATTACCAATGCAGCCGGCTCAGAAAGTGCTTTAAAGGAAAGTTTGGACCAGACGACGGTTGTTGCGGAAAATCCGGTTATGGACGGGGCGAAGAGAAAAGGATGGTATCTAAAACCTGCGACAATGTATGCGCTGAGTAAGCATTCTGAACATGAGAAGGAAGCTGCAATGTTTTTGGACTTTTTGGTAAATGGAAAGGAAATGGCAGAGCTTCAGGGATTGGAAAAGGGAGTGCCGGTAAGTAAAAAGGCCAGAGAAGTTTTAGAGCAGAAAAACATCATGACGGGAATCCAGGTTTCGGCAGATGAGGTCATGCTTGGGATGGAAATGGAGCTTATGAGTCCGTATTATGAAGATGCAGCACTTCAGGAAGCCTTTGTAAAGGCGACAAGTGCAATGAAATATGATGGTGTTTCATTGGAAACAGCTGCAAAAGATGCTTATGAGGGGATGAAAGCAGATTTGAAATAGTGTTTTGCAGGAGAATTTCTATGAGTAGAATTTGTATTGTGGAGGATGACCGTTCAATTCGTGAGGAGCTTTCCATCCTTTTGAAGAATGCCGGCTATGATACGGTCTGCATTACGGACTTTTTAAAGACAAAGGAAAAGATTTTAGAGGCAAATGCGGATTTGATTTTACTGGATATCAATCTGCCGGAGGTAAATGGTGAGCTTTTGTTAAAGGGAATCCGTACAGAGGTGGAGATACCGGTGATCATGGTGACAAGCAGGACATCGGAGATGGATGAAGTGCTTTCTATGAGCTATGGAGCGGATGATTATGTAACGAAGCCCTATAATCCCACTATTTTACTGCTGCGGATTTCGGCGGTTCTAAAGCGTGCTTCCGGGGAGACGACGAAAACCTCGTATCGAAATCTCAGAGTGAACGCTTCGAAGGGAAGCCTTTCGGATGGAGAGAGGGAGCTGATTCTCACGAAGAACGAGATGATCATCTTTCAGATTTTACTGGATAAGCAGGGGAGGATTGTATCGAGGGATGAGCTGATGACAGCACTCTGGGACCAGGAGGAATATATTAATGATAATGCCCTGACGGTAAATATCAGCAGACTGCGTTCGAAGTTAGCGGAGCTTGGTCTGGAAAATGTGATAGAGACCAGGAAGAAGCAGGGGTATTTGCTGGTTTAAAGAAGTCGGATTGTTACCATTTACAGTCGTTCCACCTGCAAATGGTAACATCGGATTACAATTCCGGGAAATCCCCATGGGTTTGTATCTCATGGGGATTTGTCAGGAGCTGAATGGGAGGGAGAGCGTATGAAATTTAGGAGTTATATAAAGGATCAGGTCGCTTCGGTGTGCATATTTTTTGTGGCATGGGCTATCATGCTTATTTTTTTTCGTGCATTTCGTATGGGGCATGAGCAGATCGTTATCATTAGTGTGATTTTTTTCCTGTTTGAAATGCTTCAGCTGGGTCTGGATTTTTTGCGAAAAAAGAACTTTTATGAGAAGCTTCTTTTTCATTCGAAAAATCTGAATAAAAAATACCTTTTGCCGGAAATGCTAGAGGAGCCGTCTTTTTTAGAGGGGAAAATGGTATATGAGGTTTTGCGTGCCTCACATAAATCCATGTGTGAGCACGTTACGATGCACAGACATGCTTTTTCAGAATTCAGAGAGTATATCGAGCTGTGGGTGCATGAGATTAAGCTTCCAGTGGCGGGCTTACAGCTTATGGTGCATAACCATCCGGAGATTTCTGGGAAATATGACCATCAGCTGCAGCGGATTGATGAATATATTGAAAATGTCCTTTACTATGCGAGAAGTGAAAATGCAGAAAAGGATTATCTGATTAAAGAGGTTTCTTTAAAACGGGCGGTGGCAAATACGGCACTAAAATACCGGGATGATTTACTGGAGCAGGGGATTTCCCTAAAAACGGAGCATTTGGACAAAATGGTAAGAACGGATGGAAAGTGGTTAGAGTACATGCTTGGTCAGATTTTAGGAAACGCTGTGAAATATCTGTCCGGGGAGCAGGAGCCGGAGATTATCATTTCTGCAGAGGAGGCAGAAAGGGAAACTACCTTGTATATTCGCGATAATGGGATTGGAATTTCGGCATCGGATCTGCCTTATATTTTTGAAAAGTCCTTTACCGGAGAAAATGGGCGCAGGTATGCAAAAGCGACGGGTATGGGACTTTATCTGGTGCGAAATCTGTGTGAAAAGCTGGGACACAGGGTGAATGCTGCTTCGGTGCAGGGGGAGTACACGGAAATTTCTATCACGTTTGGAGAGGATGAATTTTATAAAAAAATCTAATATTACAAAAATGTAAGGTTTCGTCATGTTAAACAAAGGACAAAGGAATCTGTTTCCGTATAATAAAAATCAGCAGAAGAAAAAAGGATGAGGAGGTTAGTATATGGAGCTTTTAAAAATCATGCAGGTGGAAAAATATTACGGAAACAAATCCAGTCTGACGAAAGCATTGGATGAGATTTCTTTCTCTGTAGAGAAGGGAGAGTTTGTCGCCATCATGGGGGCATCGGGCAGTGGGAAGACGACGCTTTTGAACTGTATTTCGACGATTGACCGGGTGACGGCGGGAAATATTTTTTTGGAGGGAGCAGATATTACCGCTTTAAAGGGAAAGGAACTGAACCGGTTTCGCAGGGAAAAGTTAGGCTTTATCTTTCAGGATTTCAATCTTTTGGATTCCCTGACGGCATATGAAAATATTGCGCTGGCTCTTTCCATCCAAAAGAAACCGGTGGAAGAGATTGACCGCTCTGTAAAGGAGGTGGCAGAGCAGTTAGGGATTACGGAGGTTCTTTTGAAATATCCGTATCAGCTTTCAGGAGGACAGAAGCAGAGAGTGGCATCGGCGAGAGCCATTGTGACAAAGCCAAAGATGGTTTTAGCGGATGAACCGACGGGGGCTCTGGATTCGAAATCTGCCAGAATGCTTTTAGAAAGGCTGCAATATCTAAATAAAGAGCATGATGCCACCATCATGATGGTCACGCACGATTCCTTTACGGCAAGCTATGCATCCCGTGTCCTTTTTATCAAGGACGGGAAGCTGTTCCATGAACTGAGAAAAGGAGAGAAAAGCAGAAAGGAATTTTTCGATGAAATCATGGAGGTCGTGATGCTGTTAGGGGGTGATGTCAGTGATGCTCTATAAACTTTCTATTAGTAATATCAGAAAAAGCCTGAAGGATTATGCGGTGTACTTTTTCACCCTGATCATCGGAGTGTCGATTTTCTATGTGTTCAATGCGGTGGGGACACAGACGGCTTTTTTAAAGCTGGAGGGGGATACCAGAGAGATTGCAGAGCTTTTAAAGACCATGCTTTCCGGGCTTAGTGTCTTTGTGGCGATTATACTGGGACTTTTGGTGGTCTATGCGAGCCGTTTTCTCATGAAGCGGAGAAAAAAGGAGTTCGCGCTGTATCTGATGCTGGGGATGGAAAAGGGGGAAATTTCCATGATTCTTCTTTTGGAAACCCTGTTTATCGGTCTGGGTTCTCTGGCCACTGGGCTGCTCATCGGAATCGGGCTTTCTCAGATTATGAGTGCTGTGGTGGTCAGTTTATTTGATGCGGATATGACTGCCTACCGGTTTACGCTTTCTGTGGAAGCGGTTTTAAAAACGGTCATTTATTTTGGCATCATGTATCTGGTGGTGGTTTTATTTAACAGTGTGGTCATCGGAAAGTGTAAACTCATAGACCTGATGCAGTCGGATAAACGTTCCGAAGAAATGAAGCTGAAAAATCCGGTGCTCTGTGTGATTGTGTTTTTTCTTTCCGCAGGTGCATTAGGATTTGCATACCATAAGGTGGGATGGGAGTACGCTAAACTTTCAGACACCATTTTACTTTTCTCGATTGCTCTCGGTGCAGTTTCCACTTTTTTCATTTTCTGGTCCGTATCTGGTCTCTTTTTACGGATTATTATGTCGATGAAACGGCTGTATTTTCGAAATTTGAACAGTTTTACATTCCGGCAGTTAAGCAGTCGGATTCATACAATGGTATTTTCCATGACGGTCATCTGCCTGCTGCTTTTTGTGACGATCTGCACGCTCACTTCGGCATTTTCTCTCCGAAATTCCATGAATGACAATCTGGAAAGTCAGTGTCCGGCAGATATGGAGCTAATGGTGGATGCCAAAAGAGAGCAGGATGAAAAAAAGGATTCAGACAAGAGCTTTAAAAAGCAGGATTTTATGGAGCTTTGTGAGGAGAAGG
>JAFVAA010000172.1 GCA_017476305.1 Lachnospiraceae bacterium | reverse complement strand
TTCCAAAAGGCTGTAGTTTTCAGTGTCTACTAAAGACGGAAGTGGAATGATTTCAAGAGGAGAGGTGGCACTTATTGTGGCAAGCAAGGGGACGGCGCTGGGATTGATAAACTTCCGGAAACTGTGTTATTCACTCATCATATTACAAATATTCCACCGGAAGTGCCGATACCGTCTCCGTGATTGCCGTTTTTTTCTCTACCTGGCAGAACACAGCTCCATTTCCTATTTTCTTTTCTGCAATCTTATCTAACACAGAAAAATGACGGATCCAGTCACGGCTTGCAGTGGCTCCCTTTTTAATTTCAATCGGATATAACACATTTTCTTCTTCCAATAAAAGGTCGATTTCCTTTTTATCCTTATCTCTGTAATAGAAAATCTGATCCGTACTTTTTCCTGCATTCATATAACTTTTTATGAGTTCGCTAACTACAAATGTCTCAAAAATACTCCCGGACATGGCACCATTTTTCGCAGTTTCCGGCGTTTTCCATCCTACAAAATAGCATAAGAGCCCTGTATCCATAAAATATAATTTTGGTGCTTTGATTGCCCTTTTGATCGCATTATTATGATATGGATAAATCATTTTAATAAGCCCCGATGCAGCCACCACAGAAATCCAATGCTTTACTGTTTTTGTACTCACCTCGATATCCCTCGCAATATCTTCATATACGAGGATCTGCCCTGACCTCGCCGCAATAGACACCAAAAAACTGCGAAACTTCATTTCATCCTTTATATTGATAATCTTGCGCACATCCCGCTCAATGTAAGTCCTGATATAATCTCTGTAAAACCACTCCCAGTCACGTTCCGAGTCCAGTAACTCCGGCATACTTCCCCTGTGGATGTGTTCCCACAAATCTGTATAAGGGACCAGATGCTGTTCCCTCGCACGAATATAGTCCTCCGTAGGCAAAACAGCATCATGAAAAGGCACGCAGAACCTTTCTCTGCAGGACAGACCACTCATTTCCAAAATGCTGATACGACCTGCTAATGACTCTGCAGCTGTGCTTAAAAGCTCATAAGTCTGCGAGCCTGTAATGAAAATCTGCCCCTTTTTCTCACTTTTATCACATACCCACTTAATGGCACGCATCAGCTCCTTCGCATATTGCACCTCATCTATAATCATCGGAAACTTCCGATCCTTAAAAAACAGTGTCCTGTCTGTAAGTGCCAGCCGGAGCTCATTTTCATCATCCAGGGTAATATATTCATAATCCTTAAAAATTTCCCGTATGGACGTTGACTTTCCTACCTGCCTTGCTCCCGTAAGCAGGACCACCTTTGTCTGCTTCTCCGCTTTTTTCAATATTTCTTCAATATGTCTTTGTAAATACATAAACACCTCCGGCTAAAATGGAATGTAACTCGATTTTAGCCGGAGGCACTGCTCTTGTCAAGAAAATGATGACACTTCCATCCAGCACTGGGGATCCTCCGCATAAAAACTCCCGTTCGTCCCCTTCGCCACAGCCGGGCATCCCCTGCACCACGCTAAAAGCTTACATTTGCTGCACTTAGTAAACCGGTCAAACTGACGGTACTCCTCCATCGGATGCAGCCAGATGTCTGCCAGCCTGTCCGTATATACATTTCCCACCTTTGACGCAGACACGCGCCTGCACGCATAGACATCTCCAGTCGGAAGAATCGTGATATGGCAGTCCGCACAGTTACATCCCTCGTATATCATCTCCGGATCCGCATCCTCCGGAATCTGAAAAATCCCTTCTTCGTATTCATATAAGGTAAACAGATGGTCTTTCCGGTTAAAGTAAATTTCTGCTCCTGCGTCTTCATATGCCCTGTATTTTTTATAGCAGGTATCCAAAAACTCCCGGTATCTCTGCGGCGTAATCCCGTTCGATGTATCCCCCGGCTCTCCGCTCGGCACGTATCTTCCAAAGGAAAATACATCCGCACCATGCTCCACCACGATATCGATTAACTCCGGTATTTCATCGATATTTTTATCCGATACCGTAGTCATGATAATCGAACGGATTCCTGCTTTTTTTAGCATCGGAAGCTTAGAAAGCGTGGTATCAAAAGAGCCTGGCATCCGGAACCAGTCATGCGTACCTTTAAGTCCGTCCAAAGAAAGCTGATACCGTACACAGCCCGCTTCCTTTAACCTTTTACAGACCTCATCCGTCAGATGGAACGGGTTCCCCATGATCGTAAAAGAAATCTTCCTCTTTTTTAACTCCTCCATCAGTTTCCAGAAATCCGAATGAAGGATCGGATCCCCACCGGTTAAAAACAAATACGGCTCGCGCCCAAACGTCTCGCAAAAATCCTCAATATTCTTAAGTGTCTCCATCATCTGCGAAAAATCCATACGGTCTATATTTTTTCCCTGGTCCTGCGAAAAAATATAGCAGTGCTTGCACCTTTGGTCGCACTCCTCCGTAATATGCCACTGAAAGGAAAAATACTGCATAAAATCACCTCATTACAAAATATTTTTATTATACTCACTCAGAAAGGCACGTTGCAAAACGACACCTCCGTTTAAATCATACTCAAATTTTCCAAAATCTAAGTTTACATTTTCACTACAATCTTTCCATTTACCTTTCCACTATCCATCGCTTCTATCGCAGCTTTGATTTCAGAAAAAGCGTAGCTGGCACCCACTTTTGGTGAAATGTTCTTTTCTTCTATGAAGTCAAAAATCTCCGTCATGACCTCCTGTGTCGGATAGTTCGAAAAAAATCCGGTCAGATACACACCATTCGGGATATCCTTGATCGGATCAAAATCATTCAGCGTATATATTCCGCCAAGGATTCCTGTATTACATACGATTCCTCCATTTTTCATGCATTTCATCGTATCCGTCACCGTCTTTGGTCCTACTAATTCTAATGCTTTCGTAATCCCTTTTTCTTTTAGCTTCTCTGCCAGGTTTCCCTCATCGAGAACCGCTTCATCTGCATCTGCTAACAGCTCCAGCTTACTTTCCCTGTGTGTCGTCGCAATCACCTGACATCCCACTGCTTTTGCCAGAGCAATCGCTGCATAGCCAAGGGCACAGGTCGCTCCACGAATCAGAAGCACATCCCCGGCTGTCAGATGGAGACATGTAAAAAGAGAACCCCACGCAGTAAAATAAGTCTCCGGAACTGCAGCCAGCACCTCCCACGAAAGAGAAGCCTCCACTGCAAACACATGATGTGCCGGAAGCAGGGCATATTCCGCGTAGCTTCCATGGAACGTTCTTCCCATACCGCCCATCAGTGCTGCCACCTTCTGCCCTTTTACAAAAGAACTGTCCGAAGGATCCTCGATTACCCCGACACACTCAATTCCCGGAATCACCGGTTTCCGGATATAGTCCTCTAAAATCTCTTCCCGTCTTAAAATCTGCTCGGAGTGGTTCATCCCAAAAGCTTTTATCTGCACGAGTACCCAGCCCGGTTTCGTTTCCGGAATCTCACACTCAGACAGTACAATTTCCTCTGCCGTTGTCGGCTTATCTATGATTACTGCTTTCATCTTTCCCAACATTTTTTCTCCTTCCATGACATCTGCGCTCGCAGAAACCCTTGACATTTTTTCTCCAGAGTTCTCACATTCATAAATAAATTTTCTGTTCCTGCACTGGTACTTGCCAGCGCAAAAAAGAGTATACTGACACTTATTGAAAAACTCCCGAAAACGCTGAGCATCCACTCATAGATTTTCTGGGAGTTCTTAAAATCCGATTTTAAAAAAAACAGCTCTATTATTTATCTCCGCCACCACATGCTGCTACAATCTTCTTGTCTCCA
>JAFVAA010000171.1 GCA_017476305.1 Lachnospiraceae bacterium | reverse complement strand
TTCTGGGAAAGGGAGAAATGAGTCATGACTTATATTCAGGAGTATAGAGAGGGAAATAAATTTTCAGGAATTTATTTATGTAAAAGTAAGCAGATTTTGAAAACGAAGGCGGGAAAGACGTATTATTCTCTTATTTTGCAGGATAAGACGGGCGTGATTGATGCGAAGGTATGGGAATTAAATAATGGCATCGAAGAATTTGAGTCGCTGGGTTTTATCATGTCAGAAGGCATGGTGACGATTTTTCAGGGGAGTCGTCAGGTGAATGTCAGCCGTATCAGAAGGGCACAGGAGGGAGAATATGATCCCGCAGAGTATATTCCTGCATCAAAGTATGACCGGGAGGAAATGTATGAGGAGCTGAAGGGGTTTGTACTGAGCATTGAAGAGCCACATTTAAAGCAGCTGGCAGAAAAATTTTTTATTCAGGATACCGGTTTTGTTCAGGAATTTAAGACACATTCTGCAGCAAAGTCGGTACATCATGGTTTTGTGGGAGGACTTTTACAGCATACCCTGGCGGTGACAAAGCTTTGTGATTTTTTTGCTGCACAATATCCTGTCATTGACAGGGATCTTCTGGTGACTGCGGCTCTGTTTCATGATATTGGAAAGATATGGGAAATATCAGAGTTTCCGGCAAATGAATATACGGATGAGGGGCAGCTTTTAGGACACATTTTTTTAGGCGCAGAGCTGATTGGAAAAGAGGTGGCTTTGATTCCGGGATTTCCAAAGACATTAGCTGGTGAATTGAGACATTGTATTCTGGCGCATCACGGAGAACTGGAATATGGTTCGCCAAAAAAACCTGCGATGGCAGAGGCGATGGCACTTTCCTTCGCGGATAATTTAGATGCTAAGATGGAGACGATGACGGAGGTTTATGATAAATCGGAGCCGACGTTACAGTGGCTTGGATTTAACCGCCTCTTAGATTCGAATATCAGACAGAGCTCAGGGTATTTGAAAAAAAGAAAAGGGGAGTAGTGCAATTGGATTTCGGAATGAAATGGGAGATTTTTCATCGATGGCAAAAAGAAATCAAAAAGGGATACCGGAAAAAGTTAAAACGGTGTGTGAAAAAAATGATATTTTAGAGTTGGATATTTCGAATATGGGAAATGATGGAGAGGGTATTGGCAAGGTTGATGGCTATACCCTTTTTGTGAAAGGCGCTTTGCCGGGAGAACGGGTTCGTGTGAAGGTGATGAAGACGAAAAAAAACTTCGGCTATGCGAAGATTTTGGAGATTTTAGTACCTTCAGAGGACAGGACGGAGCCTGTATGTTCTGTAGCCATGCGGTGTGGAGGATGCCAGCTTCCGCATTGCAGCTATGAGAGACAGCTTCGGTACAAGGAGGAAAAGGTGAGGGATTGTCTGGAGCGGATCGGAGGATTTCGGGTGAGATTGCCGGAGCAGGGGAGGGCAGAAAAAAATTTTGAGGAAAATCAGAAGGAGATTTCGGATAAAATGCAGATTGAATCGATCCTATCAATGGATTTTCCTTATCATTACCGGAATAAGGCACAGTTTCCAGTGGGAACAGATAAAAGCGGAAAGCTTGTCACCGGCTTTTATGCGGGCAGGACACATCAGATCATACCAAATACGAATTGTGTGATCCAGCATCCGTGTAATCAGGTGATTCTGGAAACGGTATTGGCGTTTATGGAGGAATATCATATTCCAGCATACGATGAAGGAATGCACAGGGGGCTGGTGCGCCATATTTTGACACGTGTGGGGAGAAGAACAGGTGAGGTGATGATCTGTCTGGTCATAAATGGGAAGAAGATGCCATATGCGGAAAAGCTGGTGGAAAAGCTTTTGGAAATTGATTTTGATAAAGAAATAAAGAGTATTTGTATCAATGTAAATATGGAAAAAACAAATGCTATTTTAGGAAAAGAGATTTTGGTTCTTTATGGAAAAGGTTTTATAGAGGATTATATCGGTGATATTAGATTTCAAATTTCACCGCTTTCTTTTTATCAGGTGAATCCTGTGCAGACGGAAAAGCTGTACCGGACGGCATTGGATTTTGCAGGGCTTTCCGGCGGGGAGATTGTCTGGGATCTGTACTGTGGGATTGGAACGATTTCTCTTTTTCTGGCGCAGAAGGCAGGGAAGGTCTGCGGGGTGTAGATTGTGCCGCGGGCAGTTGAGGATGCGAAGAAAAATGCAGAATTGAACGGGATATAAAATGCAGAGTTTTTCTGTGGAGCAGCCGAGGATGTAGTACCGCAGATCTATGCAGAAAGTGGTGGGACTTTAAAGGCGGATGTCGTGACTTTGGATCCTCCGAGAAAGGGATGCGATGAAAGACTTTTGGAGACGGTACTAAAGATGGAGCCGAAGAAAATTGTGTATGTGAGCTGCGATCCTGCGACGCTGGCGAGGGATTTGAAATTTCTCTGTGCGGGGGAGTATGCGTTAAGGAGGGTAAGGGCGTGCGATATGTTTCCGCAAAGCGGGCATGTAGAGTGCGTGGCGGCACTATATCGGAGATGAGTTTCGTGGATTGTAGGCGATACATAAAACTCCTTGATTTTAGGCACTTTGAAAGGCATATGATGTTTTCTCAGAGTGACCAGAGAAGAGAGAGCGATTCGAGAACCGGGT
>JAFVAA010000170.1 GCA_017476305.1 Lachnospiraceae bacterium | reverse complement strand
GATACTAGCCGGTATATGAAAGAACAGAATTAACGGATGCGCTACATGACAAATTTGGTTTCTGTACATCAAAACAAATCGTTCCGATCAAAAAAATGAAAAATATATGTTCTCAGACCAAAAATCCAAAGGTGTAACGTGTATATAAAAAATAATAAAAAGTCCCGTAAGCTAATGTCTATAGTGCTTGCGAGACTTTTTAAGTCCAAAAACTGTCAAAAACAGGATTATATCATTGTTCATAGATAAAATCTATGGTCTGGTGAATAAAAAGTATATTTTACATATTGGATAGATAGGCATACAATCGAATCTATAATAACTATGATGAAAAGGAGGTTACGACAATGGATTATACGATTGTTGGCTTTCCTAGGCTCGGAGAGCAGAGAGAGTTAAAAAGAGCTACGGAGAGTTACTGGAAGGGGGATATTTCCCGTGAACAGTTTCTTGACGATGTAAAGGAGCAGCAGGTAAAGCAGTGGAAGGAACAAATGAAGAGAGGACTGAAACAGATACCGGTCGGTGATTTTTCGCTATATGACATGGTGCTTGATGCAGCCTTTCTGATCGGAGCAGTGCCGAAGAAATATAAGGAACTGAAACTGAATCCGGTCGATATCTATTTTGCTGCTGCGAGAGGCTATCAGGGAAAAGAAGGTGATGTTAAGGCTCTGACAATGAAGAAGTGGTTTAATACGAATTATCACTATATGGTTCCTGAACTCGATGATGATAATCAGTTTGCCTTGAATTTTGGCAGACTGTCAGAAAGTATTATTCTTGCAAAGGATAATGGATTTAACGTAAGACCTGTTGTGATTGGACCATTTACCTTCCTGAAACTGTGCAGGATAAAGGGGAGCAGGGTATTTGAAGAATATGTTACAGAGGTAACATCTGTTTATAAAGATTTGATTCAGAAGATTGGAGATATACATGATGGATGGATACAGTTTGATGAGCCGTATCTTGTGAGGGATCTTACAGCGGATGATGTTTCGGTGTTTGTAAAGATATACACGGAGCTGCTTGCGGATAAAAAGAACAAGGTACTGCTTCAGACTTATTTCGGCGACGTGCGTGACTGTTATAAGGAAATTATCAGCCTTCCGTTTGACGGAATCGGTCTTGATTTTGTGGAAGGGAAAAAAACTGCGGAGCTTATTGAAAAGAACGGGTTCCCGGAGGAAAAGCTTCTTTTTGCGGGAATAGTGAACGGAAAAAATGTATGGCGCTCGGACTATTCTGAAAAACTGAAAATACTTGATGAAGTAAAAAAGAAGACGAAAAACATTGTACTTTCTACTTCCTGCTCACTTCTTCACGTGCCGTATACCATTGCACATGAGACAAAGCTTGGTGAAGAGGTTACAAGCCAATTTGCATTTGCGTATGAAAAGATTGAAGAACTCCTGGAGCTGGCAAAGCTTAGTACACTCGATTCTTATGACGGGGAGAAAGAATACATTAAGAACAGAACGATTTGCGATAAACGTGTTCTTCGGACGGAAAAGAGCGTTCAAGAGAGAGTGGATGCACTTTCCGATTCTGACTTCCACAGAATGGAACCGAGAAAGGAAAGGCAGGAATTGCAGAGAAAAGTGCTTTCCCAAGGCTTGCTCCCTACGACAACGATAGGCTCGTTTCCTCAGACAGCAGAGGTAAAGCAGAATAGATCAAGGTTTCGTAAGGGGGAGATTACAAAAGAAGAGTATGATGCAAGGGTAAATGAGTTCATAAAGCAGTGCATAGATTTTCAGGATAAAATTGGGCTTGATGTTCTGGTTCACGGAGAATTTGAACGAAATGACATGGTAGAGTATTTTGGGGAAAACCTTTCCGGTTTTGTGTTTACGGAAAATGCCTGGGTACAGTCATATGGAACGCGAGGCTTAAAGCCGCCGATCGTATTTGGAGATATCAAGCGTGAAAAGCCTTTTACCGTTGCGTATATAAAATATGCCAATTCATTGACATCGAAGGATGTAAAGGGAATGCTGACAGGCCCCGTAACGATCCTTAACTGGTCCTTCCCAAGAGAGGATATTTCTATTAAAGAAACCATGTATCAGATTGCACTTGCACTTCAGGATGAGGTTCTTGATCTTGAAAAGGCAGGGGTACGGATCATCCAGATTGATGAAGCCGCACTTCGGGAAAAACTCCCTTTGCGCAGAGATGATTGGTATGAAGATTATCTTGATTTTGCGATTCCCGCATTCAGGCTGACAAATTCAAAGGTGAAGCCGGAAACCCAGATTCATACGCATATGTGCTACAGTGAGTTTGAAGATATCATTCCGGCTATTGATGATATGGATGCAGATGTTATTACATTTGAAGCATCGAGGTCACAGCTCACCATATTGGACAGCCTTAAGAAGAATAATTTTGAAACCGAAGTGGGCCCCGGAGTTTATGATATACATTCACCGAGAGTTCCCGGAGTCGAAGAAATCAAAATGGCAATCAGACAGATGCTTGAGAAAATACCGAAGGAAAATCTCTGGATTAATCCGGACTGTGGACTTAAGACCCGTGGAAATGAGGAAACAGAGAAGAGTCTTATAAATTTGGTGCAGGCAGCTAAGGAAATCAGAGCAGAGGTCTAATCAGGATCCGGTCAAAATTTGATTTATAGGAAGCTTCGTTCAAAAATGTAGCATTCATTTGCAAATACAGTCACATGCAGCCTCAATAAGATTATCAATCAGAGGCTCTGTGGCATCCTCAATCAGAAACTCACGGCTGTTTAAGGTCAGGGCAAGGAGCTTCAGGTAATTACAGAAGAGCTGCCAATCGGGAACTTTTTTCGGTGCAGCAAGCATGGAAATGATACGACGGGCGGTCTGCTCGTCGTTTTCTTCGTTTTCGAGGTATTCCGGCGGCCATTTGGAGACGAGCCAGCGGGTATGCTGTCCGTCCAGATAGGAGAAAATATTCGGATTTTCGTCTGCCAGCCAGTGAAGATAGGATTTCAGTCCTTTGCGTGACAGTTTTCCATCATCAGAAAGATATTCCTTAATCTTTACCTTGGATTCTTTGCGTTTATATATCATGATCTGATACAGAAATTCGGTCTTGTTTTCAAAAAGCGTATAGAAAGATCCTTTTGCAACAAAGCATTTTTTGGTAATCGTATCTATGTTGACATTCCTTATACCGCCTGATTTTAGCATCACAAAACCAAGCTGCATCATTTCTATGCGGAGTTTCTCTTTTTCTTTTTCCGTAAATTTTGCTGACATATTTTCCTCCGTGACTGAAAAAATATTGAAAGTCATAGCAACTCTTTTATAATAGCATAGGAATAAAGAATTTACAAGAGGTACAGTGCGCTGCACTGGTGGCAGCTGTGAATAGTAACGTTAAGAATTGACCAAAACGAAGTGGAGGAGTTGTATTATGAAGGAGAAATATACGCTATCAGAGGATGGATTTGTGGGGTACTGGCATCCGGCAGGGGGACATGAGGGGAAAGTACTTATTGTTTTTCCGGGATCCGGCGCAGATTATGAACTGACGAGGAAGGGTTCAGAGTTTTTACGGAAAGCCGGATGGAGCTGTCTGCTCGTGGGTTTTGCGGGATGGGACGGTCTGCCGGAGGATCCGGTACTTGCTCCGGTGGAATATGCAGAGAAAGCCGTGCAGGTTCTGAAAGAAGCCGGTTATGAGAAAATCGGGATGTACGGCATATCCGCAGGAGCCAAGTTTGCCATCACGGCAGCGTCTTTGATATCGGATGTGAGCCTGGTGATTGCCGGTTCCCCTTTTGACTATACCACGGAGGCATTCAAGGGAACAAAGGCGTTGAATCAATCTACATTTTCCTGGAGGGGAAAGCCACTTCCCTATGATCCTACCGTGACACTTCACCGGAATATCGTAAGTGTTCTGATAAGAACCATGTTCAGTAAAAAATATGGAAAAAGGCGTATGCTTCGGGGCTGTTATGATGAAAATGTGCAGACAGAAGCGGCAAGGATCAAGGTCGAGAATATGCACGCTGATTTTTTGATGCAATGTCCGGGATATGATGACTGTTGGCCTTCGGACGAGGCAGTACCGAGAATGGAAAGGATTCTTAAGGAGTGTGGATATCCGTATCGTGTTCAGACGACAGTATATGAAAAAGGAAGCCATCTTTTGTGCGGGGATCTCATGGCGACACCGGAGTATCTGAAAACGATGCGGAAGATACTGCAGGCAGAATATGTCGACCAGGATGCCTGCAACAAGGCGAGAGAGGACAGCATGAGGGAAGCGTTGGAGTTTTTGGAGGGATGGCAATAAGTGGAAAACTCTTGCACATGTAAGTTTTTTTTCATATAATGGAAGTGAGAGTACGGTTGCTTGGGATACTGTAGAACCGATAGAAATGGATCGGAGAAAGGGGCTGCTGTGAAAGATAAAATACTTGTATCAAAACACACGATGAAGGTACTTCATGAATTTATGGAAAAGGAATATGGTTCCGGTGCAGATAAAGTCTGGAAAACGACCATAAGGCAATATAAGAAATTTGCAGAAAATATCCTTGATTACGGAGGAAAGAAAAGTCCTCATGTGACACAGATCAATGATGCGATGTTTTTTCTTGCATTTTGCAGTACGGCTCCAAAGGAATATACCATAGAGGAATTGGAACCACTGTCCTTTGAGGTGTTTATGGCACCGTTTCATACGTTGGGTAAGATATTCTCTGCAAAGAAAAAGTGGACAATGGATCTGCTTTCTGTCATATTCCGGATGTCATTAGATAAGGACAATAAACATGCAAAGAAGTATCCGTTTGATTTTCAAGGGATTATCGAACCCTATGACAAGGAAAACGGTGTGGTAAAGTACTGCTTTACCAGATGTCCTATCGCTGATTTTGTGAAAAAGAATGCTCTCGGAAAATGGATGCCGCTTATGTGTAACTGTGACCATACAGGTCTTGGGAAAATACATGCCGGACTAATCAGGGAAGGAACCTGTTATACCGGTGACCGCTGTGATTACTGTGTTGTCAGTGAGGATCATCCCCTGATGCGTGACTATGAGCTGGTAAGAAATGAGGATGGCCTGCTGGTCAGCAGAAGGATAAAGCGAAAAGAATGATTGACAGATGCAACATCTGCATATATACTATTAGACAGACAGTCGTTCTGTAAGCGAAAGGAAGAGGGATGAAAAAAGGAAGCAAACCGCCGGAGGAGCGGAGAAAAGAGCTGATAGATACTGCTGGAAGGCTTTTTGCCGAGCGGGGCTATGAATCGGTTTCCGTGCGTGATATATTGGCTGAGGTACATGGTGCACCGGGAATGTTTTACTATTACTTCAAGTCAAAGCAGGAAATCTATCTCGCTACGATGGAGGATTATATTTCGGAAAAGCTGGAGCGGAAGTGTGAACTTTTGTCAGACACGGAAATGCCCTTTGAAGAGCGGAGAAAGATACTTTCAGAGCTGATCGTGAAGGATATCAACGGGTATGCTGAGAGGTTTACAGCCACAGGTGATGATACGATTACCGATGCATCCTACAAGATCTATGATCTGGTTCAAATGGTCAGCAGGCTCATCAAACCCTACGCCGTGTTTATGCTTCAGGGAATATGCGAGAAGAAAATCGAAAACAGATTTGGAATTTCGGAAGAGAATGCGGAAAGCTATGCAGCCTTTATCCTGTATGGAATCTGGGGACTGGTATATAATGACAGATTTACACAGAATCCGATTGGTACGGGAACGGCAGACATGGAAGAGATTATCCGGAGACTTTTTTATTGAACATTATAATTGAATATAATCTGAATCACAACGGAAATGCGTAACAGCATTTCCGTTGTGGCGTTTTAGGGGGACAGAACGAATTCGGTCTGAAAATACAAACTTGGTACGCGCAAAAAGCAGCGCAGAAAGGAGAAAAAATGATAAAAAAAGGAACGTATCAATTCAACAAGGAGCCAAATTTTAATTTCCAGCTGAACCGTCTGGTAATGTGGGGGAACGGCGAGCCGGATGAAATCATGGAGGTATCAGAAAGCATTACAGACAGCAGAAGCTGGGTGCAGGCTTTGACTTCTCTTGCAAAAAAGGCGGAGAGCGAGGGAAGGACAGAGGCACAGATTGGGTATCTTCGTATGTCGGAGTTCTTTATGTATGACGAGGATTTGCAGAAGCTTGCGACCTATACTGCTGCAAAAGAATTGTTTTATAGCTGCTATGCGGATGATATAAGGGAGAATGGGATAGAGATTACTAAAGTTCCTTATCTCCAGGGATATCTTCCGGTCATGTTCTGTAAAGCGGTGGGAACATGCAAGGGCAGAATCCTTCTGCATGGCGGGAATGACAGCTACATCGAAGAATTCTATGATGCACTTCTCTATTTTCAGGCTCATGGTTTCGATGTATATTTATTTGAAGGACCGGGACAGGGTGGGGTGCTGCGTGAGCAGAACATGAAATTCGATCCCGCATGGGAAAAGCCGGTAGGGGCAATTCTTGATTATTTTAAGCTGGAGGATGTGACGATTATTGGTGCATCTCTCGGCGGCTATCTTGCTCCGAGGGCGGCTGCTTTTGACAAGAGGATTACCAAGGTCATCGGATGGTCCATATTTCCGGACTTTTTTGATATCCTTCTGGCAGATGATCCGAAGTGGCTAAAAAACTTTATGGATAGAGCATTTCGCAAGGGATTTGCAGGGATTTTCAATGGACTGTATAAGAAGATGATGAAAAAGAGTGAACTCGTGAAGTGGAATCTGATGCATGGAATGTATGCATATGATGCTCCGGATCCGGTAGGTTATGTAAAGAAGATCAGAGAGTTCACGCTGAAAGGTATTGGGGATAGGATTACGCAGGATATGCTGATCATAGGTGGAAGGGATGACCATATGATCATGCCGAAGCTGTTCCATGAGGAGTATGATCTTTTGCCAAATGTCAGGTCATTGGCATTCCAGCTCTATACAAATCAGGATGATGCTGGAAGTCACTGCAATATGGGGAATATGAGGCTTGTGTTGGATACGATGATTGGCTGGATAGAGCAGATCAATAATAAGGCATAAAAGAGCACTATGGGAATATGGAAGGAGGTTTCACATAGTTAAAAATAACACCATAAGGTTCAACCTACGCTTACATAAAATTGCCACTATCGAACAATATTATTAGCAATGTTATTATAAAATCACTTGAGAGGTTAGACTTGATTTTGTTGTTATATTGCCCTATAATTGATTCGTGGTGCTGATATTGTCGAACAGGCATGGAACAACCGGAAAGATGATAAGGAGCAGGCAAATCTAGATGACGCTGACACAGTATAAAAAATTAGTGAAGTCACTGTCCAGAGATGAGCTGGAGAATCATTTGTTTTCAATGTTCAAGGACTTTATAAAGCTGCTGTTCTTTATTTGTTCGGCTTCATCCTGAAAATCCAGATTGGTGGTCAATTCTTCATACACTGCCTGTGGTATCAGAACTTCATCGAATAGTGGCTCCAAGATATCAAGCCTTGCTGCTTTCATCAAAGAAATTAATGGTGTTGTGTCTGCTACTACAATCATACCGCTCTTTTCTCCCTTAGTGCCGCAAATCCGGCAATTTCCGTATCCAATTCTTCACGAGATTGATTCAAATAGGGTATTCCCAATTTATCGTAGAATTCAATGAGATTCCATTTTTTCACACCAAGAATCTCAGCGGCACGTCCGTGGGAAATAACGCAGTTCTGAATCAAAGGATAAAGCAGCATGGCAGACTGTTCAAAAGAAAGCCCGCTTTCCTCGGTATTGAGGTAAGGAAGCATATCTTTCGGCACAGATACAGGAATTGTAATCATCTCCATGAAAACACCTCCTCAATCAAAGAAATCAGATGAAAAAACATAATCACTCACATATAGTATACTCCGAAAAGCCACTGGTATCAAGGGTTTCATGAAAAAATATACCGTTCAATAACTGTATTTTATTTATAAGGAAAACAAACCGGAGGTCGATAAGTTAGATATAACTAACTATAATATTGGTGACAGATGACGTTTGGCTTTAAAAGTTTTGGCTGGTCAGGGAAATAGCATCATTGGAGATGCCTAAATGTTTGGGCATCTTTTTTTCTGTCATAAATTTTTATTGACAATGGGAGAATGGCGTAGTATAATTTGAAACAGTGTTATGAAACGGTGTTTCAAAAACGATGTTATATATTGAAAAAGAGGATGAGATGATGGCAAACAGAATGGAAGGATATGATGAAAAGCTATTTGAATTTGCACAGAAGGAATTTCTGGAAAAAGGCTATAATGCTGCATCGCTAAGGGCGATTGCAGGGGCGGCAGGTGTCAGCACCAGTACGATTTATACGAGATTTGGAGATAAGGAAGGGATGTTCAAATATTTGATATCTCCGACGGAAAGACTCCCATGCTATTTAGAAAATGCTT
>JAFVAA010000169.1 GCA_017476305.1 Lachnospiraceae bacterium | reverse complement strand
GTGCGATGCCAGAGAATTTAACGATAGTGATAATTGCGAAGAAGATAAGAGCTATCCTGGTTACAGTGAAGAATATGCTGAAACGCCGGAGGAGCAGCTGCCATATTTTATCTGCGATGATGATTCTTGTGAATGTACAAAGTGTAGGTACAGAGAAATTAGAAAACTTCCAAGTGATATGGACGACCCAGTCATTCCATGGTTTATGAAATTCGGACACTATCATTGAGTAATATAAGCTGCAAGAAGGACAAATTACAAGGACGAGCAGAGATGTTCGTCCTTATTTTATGCTAGGGAAAGGTTCTCTGTACTGGATTTGCAAAGAGCTGTTCAGAAGAAATAAGGGCGCGGAAATGGTGTATGATAGGACTAGAAATTAATAAATGCAACCAAAGAAAGAGAGGTAGCTAAAATGTTCGAACCGGATATGATTGGAAGTGGTTTTCTTTATTTATTCACGGAACCGATGTTAAGTACCGATGAAAAGCTTAATCCCGCAATCAAATTTGCTCCAGGAATGGACAGGATATATGAGGTGGGAGAGTATATTCCGACGAAGACATGGCATTACTATTATCCATCAGAATTTACGATTCTTTATCGGTCGATAAGCACAATACAGTTGGCAGTAATTGAAAATAGCTTTCTGACAAACGTGTTAGATTTGAGAACCGAGAAGGCAGATAAGTATCTGGAACTGCCGTGCTATTTAGGTATCGGCGGCTTATATCCTGGAGAACACTCACAGAAGGCAATGTATCAGTTCTTTGATTATATACGAAAGAATCCCGGAAAAGCCAAAATCGAAGATCCTGTCAACTGGTCTGAATACGCAGTGTTTGGCGGATGCCTGGAACTCCTTACAAAAACTTATCTTGCAAGAGGCTTTAGCTATGACTACTCAATAGATAGATGGGAAATTCAGACAAAAGAAGCCAGAGAAATCTGCAACAGGTTCATTAAAGAGCACCCGATTAAACTGGAAGGCTATTTCGAACATCTCCACATAGATGAATCCGACCAAGAAGTTATCAAGGAGGTTTACGATAATCTCCTTAAGGATGATGGGAACGCTCGTATCAGCTTCTGGTGTGACATCAAAGGCTTCGACGATGAGGATGACTGCGATGAAGACTTCTATCCGGGATATGGTGAAGAATACAAAGATGTTCCTGATGAAGAAATGCCGCACTTTATCTGTGATGAAGATTCTCTGGACTGCAGGAAATGCAGATATAGAAAGATTGCGAAAGTGCCACTGTATATGGAAGACCCTATTATTCCGTGGATCAATAAATACGATGAAGTGTGATTAATTAGCATACAAAAGAGGTACAGAAGGACGGGCAGAAATGTCCGTCTTATTTTTGTGCCTTAAAATTGGTGCTCTGCACGCCAGAATGTAAAAAGCTGTGCAGAGAGATCTTTGAGAAACCAAAAGAAGTAAAGTAATACTGAGGAAAAATAAAATTGCAAAAAAAATTTCCAATGCAAACACGTTCCACCATTCTTAATAGGACGTACTGAGAATTCCGGCGGTTACAGAAATCCCGCCTTAGCAATTTATAATCAGGAGGACTTTAATGCAATACAAAAAAGTTATCGAATTATTTGCAAACTATGCTTATCTGAAGCAGGTCATAGAGCAAATGAGGTGCCAGACCTATACTATGCCTGTCGGTTATACGGATTATTTGAGCAACTCCAAACAATTCAGAGAGATATTCGAAAAGAACGCTCTTCTTCCGGGGAAAAAGACCCTGCTTGTAGCTGGATGCGGAGCCGGCAAAACAAAATATGCTTTGAGCGAACTTGCCAGAGCTCTTCTTGGGAGAAGGCAGGTTGTTCTTGCTGTGCCTACATCTCTTCAGGCTACCCAGAATGGAAATACTTATTCTTTCATTG
>JAFVAA010000168.1 GCA_017476305.1 Lachnospiraceae bacterium | reverse complement strand
GAGTGGGAGTGGTGATGGAAAAGGGCTGCATTTATGTAGCCCTTTTTTTCTTTATAGGAAACTTCGTTTCCTATAAAGAAAAAATAGTATGTGCACAGCTGCATAAGGATATTAGTTGCTACGCAACATGCAGCTGGCACACAAAGTGATGCAAGCCCCTCATGAGTGAGGGGATGGGGAGTCCACGTGGGCTTGCCCACTTTGTTCTTTGTACATGGCTGTGTAAGGAAATTTTTTTGCTGATATATAATACTTAGAGGTGGTTTGATGAAAAATGGACGGTTACATTTGTATCATATTAGTATGAAATATATTAGAAATCTGGCAAAAGCAGATGATAATGTTATGTCAGTTTCTCCTCAGGTGGGAAAAGAGAGCAGGCCTTTTGTGGGAATTGTTGTTATTTGTGGTCATAGGAAATATTGTATTCCATTGACTTCACCCAAACCAAAGCATCAGGCGATGAAAAATGATAAAGACTTTTCTAAAATCTTCGATAAGAAAAATAAATTAATTGGATGTTTGAATTTTAACAATATGATTCCAGTGAGGGAAAATGTTTTGATTCCTATTGATATGAAAATCTATCCAAATGATCAAATAAAGGAGAAGGAGTATAAAGCTCTTTTAAACGATCAGCTTGACTGGTGTAATGATAATTTAGATGCGATTACGAGAAAAGCGGAAAAATTATATAAAATTGTTACCGAGACACCGGATAAAATGAAAAATCTGACAAAACGGTGCTGCAATTTTAAAAAATTAGATAACATTATGGAAAAAGAAAAATGAAAAAAATACCAGATGGTGAGTAGAGAGAAAAAGGAGAATCGTTATGTTTTTAAAAGAAATGTTATGTATGAGCATGGTATTGCTGCTCGGGGTGTCTGAAGTGGTGGCTTCGGGACAAGGTGATGAGATGCGTGGGAATCAGAAGCTCCGGAATCAGGAGGAATCTTCTATAGATAATTTAGAAAAAATGTATGGAGCATTAGATTCTGATGAAGAGGAAAATCAGGAGATTTCTATTACAATCAGTGCAGTAGGGGACTGCACTTTTGGCAGTGACAGGTCCTCTCCCTCCAGCGTAAATTTTTATGCGGTAAAGAAAAAGCAGAAGGCAGATTATTTTTTTAAAAAAGTAAAAAAAGTGTTTGCAGCAGATGATCTGACGATTGCAAATCTGGAGGGAACGCTTACCAAAAGAGGAAGCCGTCAGCCGAAAAAATATGCGTTTCGCGGAGATCCTTCCTATGTGAATATTTTAAAAAAGGGAAAGATTGAAGCGGTATCTTTTGCGAATAATCATTGCAGGGATTTTGGACAGGTGAGCTATACGGACACGAGAAAGACCTTGGAAAAAGCAGGGATTAAATATGCGTCTTATAGTAAGGTTGGGATTTATAAGGTAAAGGGAAAACGGATTGGGATGATTGCGGTATGTGGTCTGGAAGGTCTTTCCGGCAGTGAGGCCCTTGTGAAGTCCGGGATAAAGAAGCTGAAAAAGAAGAAAGCAGATCTTATTATAGTCAGTATGCATGCGGGAATTGAATATTTGAAGTCGGCAGATTCGACTCAGAAAAGCCTGTCTCATTATGCGATTGATCGTGGAGCAGATCTGGTGCTTGGTCATCATCCGCATATCATTCAGGGGATTGAGAAATATAAAGGGAAATACATAGCATATAGTCTCGGAAATTTCTGCTTCGGCGGAAACACGAATCCGCGGGATAAGGATACGATGATCTATCAGCAGACCTTTTATTTTAAAGGAAAGAAGTTAAAAAAGAAAACTGAGGTAAAACTGATTCCATGCTCTTTGTCTTCGAAATCTTATATCAATGATTACCAGCCAAAGATTGCAGGAAAGGAGCAGGCGGCACGCATCTTATCCAAGATGAAGAGCTATAGTCTTACCGTGAAGTTGAAAAAGGGAAAGGGGAAAATCAGGAATATTATATGTAAATAGGAGTGCTGCATAGTCGATTCTATTAGCAGTTACCAATACTATTCACGGCCGCAACGGCTGCGAGTAGTATTTTTTTGCATGAAAATTTATTTTAACTACTTGACATTTGCGTCTACAGGTGGTAGACTGTGTCTACGATGAATAGACAAAAGCGACCGGATGAATGTGACAGGTAATGCGAATCCAACGGGAAGGGGATAACCCGACAGGGAGGGGGAATTTTCTATGATGAAGATATATACGGCAGATGATTTTTTCGAGGCAAATGAGGTGGAGGAAATGCTTTTGAAGAAGGGAATTTCCTGTGGACGGAAAAACAGAAGCCATATGGAAGTGCCCGGTCTTATGCAGAAGGAGCTTT
>JAFVAA010000167.1 GCA_017476305.1 Lachnospiraceae bacterium | reverse complement strand
TACGTCCCTGACAGCATATTTAGAAATTTTTTATTTTATCTTGACATTTTTCCAAAAGCATGCTAGTATATTACTTGTGTGTGAAACACATGCGGAAGTGCTGGAATTGGCAGACAGGCTAGATTCAGGTTCTAGTGTTGCTTGGCGACGTGAGGGTTCAAGTCCCTTCTTCCGCATTGGTCGAAAGCTAAGGGAAACCTTATTGGATAGGGTTTCCCTTGTTTTTTCAAGATAGTTTGCATCCATTGCCCTTATTTTTCAAACATGCTCTTCTCTGGAAACAACTTCTGAAAAACCCGCTCAATCGCATTCCGCTCCTTCGAAAAATTCTCCAATTGTTCCCCGTCATTGATACAGATTACAGGCACCGCCTGCGTTTTCAAAGCCTTCAAACATTTTTCCAGAACATGCTTTTCTCCTGTTCCAAAGCTGTAAAAAGCAGAAGCAGAATCGTACCTCTGCGGCGAGAAATCACCCTGACAGATTCTCCAATACCGGATCAGCCACTGGTTCACGTCCTCCAACCCCCGAAACCGATGTTTGCAGGTATCGTCTAAAAGCTCCGGCTCTGCCTTCCAAACCCTTTTAAACTGCGTTTTCGTGTAAGCGATCGGCACATGTCCATCCAAAAATCCCGGAAAAATCGACCACCCGAGAAAAAAGAAATTTAAGATATTATAAATACCGTAATACGGATGAAACCACTTATTCCAATGGCGGCGTATGACCTGACGCTTTTTAAAATGCTCATTGATTACAGAATCGTCAATCAGAGGAATAAAGAACTGATTCTGGTATTTTATGGTGCGGGCATTCTGAAGCGCATAATCCCTTGGCTGATTCTCTTTAAAAAAATAGGAACGTTTCAAGGGACGAATCGGATAAGTATCATCATTAAAATAAATAAAGCATTCGGAAAGTCCCGGTATCCTGTGAATATTTAATTCGATCGGATTAGCACTAAAGGTGGGAAGATATTTCTCCGGGATATAATCCTTATGCTCCACGATTTTTAACTTTGGACAGGATGTATCCAACCAGGACGGAAGATGCTTCCAGGTCACAAAGAAAACATTTCGGATCCATGGCAGATTCTCTTCAATTCCGCGAAATAAATATCTTAGCAGTCCCCAATCACGATATCTTGCCTCATTTGCCCCTCTTAGATTCTCAGAGGGCTGATACTTTAAACGTTCCTGAATCCACTCCGGATCACTGCCATCCACCCAGGGCAATACAATATCTACTGGAAATTCTGTTTTTTTCGTCTTCATAAATCTACCTCCCTACGGATTTTCTACGCATTATCCCTAAAAACATACCCAACATGCTCCGGAATCTCCATGTCCTGAAAAAGATCAGAAGATTTATTCCATTTGGCACGCATACACATATCATACAGGAAAGCAAAAAACTCCCCAAATTACCGGTTACATAAAACCGGTCCACCAAAATCACGGTCAGAAATGATTCCGCAAAAATGAGCAGAAAATAGGACATCAGCTCAAATGCATATTGACGAATCGACAGCTTTAAATATTTGCCAAAAAAATTCCAGCCACGCACTACAAGGCTGAAAGCATGTGCAAAAATCGTTCCAAAAATCACACCATTCACTCCCAAAGGTTTCACCAGCACCACGGAAAGAATGATATTTGCAACGGCTGCCGTTCCGGAAAGATACTTTTCAATCCGAAACAGACCGCTCACTGTCATACTCATCGCCAAAGGCATACCCATAATATGTACCGCAGTACAGGCAGCCATAAAAATCACCGTCGAATCTGCCAGAATATATTTTTCTCCCAGCCAGAACTCTCTGACAAAGGGTGTCATCAGACAGAGCAGACTGGCACAGACAAAGGAGGCTATCCAAAAAAAGAGGAAACTGAGCTGACGGAACACTGCGCAGCTCTTCCCGGAATCCTTTTCCAGAAAAAGATTTGCCATCGTCGGTTGAATCGAATTTCCCGCTGCACGCACAATACTTGTAACGGAAGTAGAAATCAAAGAGTAGTTGTTGAACAATCCATTGACTGCGACACCAATCATTCCCGAAATAATCAGATTATCCGTACTCCAAAGCAGTTTCACGGCAATCTGTGAAAAAAATATATTTTTGATATCCTGAAAAATCAGTGCTTTTCCTTCCCTATCCAGCCGCAGCTTCCGATATCTGCTCAGATAAATATACTTTTTCTCTATATACCTGTTCAAAAGACAGTTCAGAATTCCCTCGAACACGATATTCATTCCCAATGCCGCCATATAATTTTTTGTAAAAAAAACAACCAGAATCACTGCCATATAATCCAGAAAATTTGTTGCCAGAACCACGATGCTGACCACATATTCCCTCTGATCCGCAATCAAAATGGATCTGCGGTATCCAAGCAGATAGTTCAATACAGTACGCAAAAGCCAAAGCAGGTAAAGCGTTCGTATGTAGCTGACCGAAAATGGATTTTCTCTCATAAAGTGATGGATAAAGGGCAGCAGACAAAGACCGGAAAAAAACAGAATTCCGGCAATGATCTGATATGCTCTCCGGTACAGATTCATCAATGCCGCAATTTTTTCCTCATCCTTTGCTGCAAGCTCACGGTACAAATGGTAAACCACAGCCGTAGAAAATCCAAGCTCCGAAATGGACAAAACTCCAATTACATTGGAAATCACACCATTTACACCCACTAATGTTTCTCCCAGCTGATGATTTAATACCCTGCTGCTTCCAAAACCCAGAAAGATCAGAACAATCTGCGCCAGGACGCTGAAAAAACTGTTTTTTATCGCATTTCTAAATCGCATTTTCCAAACTCCTCACAGCCATTCTTTTCACCTTTCCATTTTAAACCATAATCTCCTATAGTTCAAGAAAAATCTTTTGACCCAAACAGCCGCTATTCACAGCAGCCAAACACATTCCTATATAGAAATGTGTTACTCTTTAAAACCTTTCTATCCCTGATAAAAGATGGACTTGTTTTTAAGGAAAAAAAGAGGTAGTATTAATCATAAGCAACTGTCCACCAGGATGAATGAAGAACACAGTTCCTGTTGTTTCACATTGTAGCAGACAGGAAAGGTATCGTAAAAGAAAAGGAGAACCTGCCATGGCAAAAAAAGCACACTTTTACCTGCCGGATTTTTATGTCCAATGCAAGCTCATTCTGTTTTTTTATGAAATCATGCACCAAAGACCGGAATACTTTTTTGAAGAAGCCGAAATCACCTCTGTCTACGGCTGCTTTCCGGGTTCCATCTGGAACGGGGGCAGAGATGTCATGGGACATGCCACGAGGGATGAAATCGAATATGTCCTTAGCGAATTTAACTCCAGAGGGATTGCTGTCCGCTATACCTACACCAACCCTCTTTTAGAGGAAAAGCATCTATATGACACCTTCTGCAATCTGACCTTGGAATTATCCGATAACGGCAGAAACGAAGTTTTAGTAAATTCTCCGCTCTTAGAGGATTACATTCGCAGGGAATACCCGGATATCACACTCCTCTCCTCTACGACCAAGTGCTTAAATACCGAAGAAGCAATCCGGGCAGAGTTAGAAAAGGATTACTCCTTAGTTGTCTTAGATTCTGCATGGAACAACACAAATGAACTGTTCGCTATGCCCCATCATGAAAAAATAGAGCTTTTAGTCAATCACTACTGTCAGGACAACTGCCCCAGAAGAAAGGCGCACTATGAGGAAATCGGGCGCAGCCAGTTAGAATTCAGGGAAACAGAATTTGATCCCTGTCCCTTTATCGGACGCAATTTCTATGAAGTGATGGAGAACCGCTCCTTTATCACCACAGAGCTTTTATATGGAAAATATCTGGAAAACGGATTCTGCCATTTTAAGCTGGATGGACGGGGATTTCACCGCTTTAAGGTAATGGAAAGCTTTATCTACTTTTTTGTAAAACCAGAATACAGAGACTATATCCGCATGGCGGTTCTAAAGGAAATGGACCGCTTAAAGCTATAAAAAAAGGAGTATGCCTATGAATCCCAAAAAAGCAATCAGTATTTTATTTCCACCGAAAGCCGACAGCACCTATCACGTCATGTCCGATACCGCCTGTCATGATATTGGTCTGGATACCATCTGTGAAAAGCTCACGCTGAAGAAAAACGAACAGAGAATGATTCTTTCCGTCATGCGCATGATGACGGACGATCCAGAGGTATCCAATTTTCGCATCGGTGTTTTTTCTGACATTCTGGCTTTTCCGGATATGCGAAAAAAGATGTTGGCACTTTTAGATGAAATCCGTTTTCTAAATGATTATGGCAGCTTTAAAAAGGAGCATGAGGAACGTTCCGGCATGTGGGATTTTCTGCACCGCCTCAGCGAATTAAATGATTATATCAAATCGGTAGAGGCCATTCGCGAATGTCTGAATGCATATGAAATCAAATCCGAGGGACTGAAAAATATAAAGGACTATATGGATGCTGTCTATGAAGCCTCCTCCTTTGCCGAATTAAAAAGGGACATCCAGGAACTAAATGCAGATACTGCCACTTTAAGAAGCATCACGCTCGGAATCAATCTAAACAGGAGCTTCGAAGTAGAAAGCATTGGTCTGATTTCTGTGAACAATAAGGAATTTAAGAGTTCCGGAATCCTGTCAAATTTCGCAGAAGCTCTTTCGACAAAAGACGGGATTCATGACGGAAATGATTGGAATAAAAGCTATCGTTTTCACCCGATTTCTGCCAGCAGTGCGGAATTCACCAAAAAAACAGGACGCTTCGGAGATTTCTATGCGATGCTGCAGCAGCCTTTTATCGGTGCCGCCCTGGCATCAAAAACCATTGCAAATGTCCCGGAGCAGGATTCGAGTGCTTATCTGACGCACTACTTTGATCAGGAGGTGAGCCATCTCCTCTCCCACCTGACCAGAAAATTAGAGCAGATTCTCTCAAAACATGTTTCCCTCAGTATCGGTGATATCGCCGATCTGATTCCGGAATTTACATACTATGTGCATTGGGCAGAATACATAGAAAGTCTGAAAGAAAGCGGACTAAGCTTTTGTACTCCGACCGTACGGATACCAGAGGATTTTTCTTCTGCGGAAAAAGGGATTCGCATGAAAGCACAGCAGATTTATAATCTGAAATTAGCGGTAGCCACTGAGATTTCCCCAGAGGAAATTGTCAAAAATGATTTGGATTTTTCCGACGGGCATACGCTCTATCTTCTGACCGGGGCAAACCGTGGCGGAAAGACGACGATCACACAGGCCATCGGACTTTTATTCGCATTGGCGCAGGGTGGGATTTCCGTACCCGGTGAAGGCTTTTCTTTTTCTCCTGTGGACTGCATCTACACGCACTATCCCGCAGATGAGGATAAAACCCTGGATTTAGGCCGTTTGGGCGAAGAATGCCAGCGTTTTAAAGAGCTCTTTACCGCCTGCACGGAAAACAGCCTTCTTTTGATGAATGAAACCTTCTCCACTACTTCCTTTGAGGAGGGCTACTTCATCGCAAAGGATGCAGTAAAAGCAATCCTCATGAAAAATATCCGTACCATCTATAATACGCATATGCACAAGCTTGCCTTTGAAATCGAGGAGTTCAACACTCTTTCCACCAAAAGCAAAGCAGCCTCCCTCGTTGCCAAATCCGAGGAAGGCCGCCGCTCGTTCCAAATGCATATCGCTCCGCCGGAGGGAAAATCCTATGCGGAGGATATCGCTTTAAAATACGGGGTAACTTATGAGGCACTGCTTGAAGAGTAGAAGACTCCACCCCTTTCTACTGCCTGTTGAAATATTCTATCCCACTGCAGATAAAGTACGTCCGGATATATCCATCCTGGGACAAAAAAACGATTTCATGCGTATCCTCGATGAAATACACATGGTCATCATCCTCTGCCTCTAATTTATGCAGTGCATCCGGATTGTCAATCACAGCATTTGCCATCTCTAAATATGCTTCCTCCGACTTCGCCCCCATCTCTGCACCATGCTTTTTAAAATGCTCGGTCAGATATCTTGCTTTCCGAAATGTATACGTACTTTTCTGCTGCTGTGCCCCGGATGCCCCCACAGCATCTTCTGCCCCTTCTGAAGTCTCCGACACATCTCCGGCATCCTCTGCATTCTCCGAAATTTCCGACGTATCCGTGACAGCTTCTGCATTCTCCGAAATTTCCGACGTATCCACGTCATTTTCCTGTTCCTCTGCCACAGACAGCCCGTCGGAGGAATCCATAGAACCGCCGGAAGTACAGGCTGTCAAAAGTATAAACGCAAAGAAAGAAAGCAGGATTCTCTGCCCTCTTCCCTTCATCCATTCTGAAATTTTCTTTCCTTTTTTCTTCATTTTCCCTGTTTCCTTTATCCTTCTATGCGTAATTTTTAATCAGCCACTTTATTCTCTTTTTCGTAGAATCCCTCAAGGAAGTATAATAAAGCAATGGAGCTAAAGAGCCGCCTTCATTTTCCGCAGCATCCGCTTTCGCTTCCTTCTCCTTTTTCTGAATCCACTTAATCTGCCGGCTCTTTAGCTCCTTCTTTTTCGATGCAGAAAGTGCTTTATGAATCCCTTTATACTGATAATTCAGTTCCTTATCCCAAAGTTTGAACTCATCTGCCGCTTCCTGATTTATCGTCGCCTGTGACGCATATGGATCATCATAATAGTGAAACAGCTTTTTACACTTTTTTTCCAGCTTTTTATACCGCTTCGTATAAGTCTGCTTTAAAGAAGCTGCAGAAACCTCTGCCACCTGCCCCACAGCAAAGCTGCATAAAAGACAAAGCAAAATCACCCGAATCCAATATTTCATAGAATCCCTCCCTTTTCATGGATAGACCTATTATAGCATTCATATTCTACAATGTCAACCGTTATTTCATCCATTTATCGGATATCTTGCCACGTATCTTGCTACAGTCATTCCTATGATAAACTTCTGTTTATAGGAGAAATATCCGTAAACACTAACTTCCTTAAAGTTTTTTCACAAACAACGCCCGAATCGCGTTGAGCACCGCAAGCACCATCACCCCGACATCCGCAAAAATCGCAAGCCACATATTTGCAATTCCTACCGCGCCGAGAAGCAGGCAGACTACCTTCACCCCGATAGCAAAATAAATATTCTCATAGACAATGCGGATACACTTTTTCGCAATCCGAATCGCCTTTGCAATCTTTAACGGATCATCATCCATCAGTACGATATCTGCAGCCTCGATTGCCGCATCGGAGCCAAGTGCTCCCATTGCAATCCCGATATCCGCTCTGAAAAGTACCGGTGCATCATTGATTCCATCTCCAGCAAAGGCGAGCTTTCCCTTTCCTGTCTGCTCCGAAAGCAGCTTTTCCACCAAAGAAACCTTATCTGCCGGCAAAAGCTCACTATGTACTTCTCCGATACCAAGCTCTCCTGCCACTTCATCAGCGACACGCTTCCTGTCCCCTGTCAGCATGACCGTCTTTGTCACACCGGATTTTTTAAGAGCCTGGATTGCCTCCTTTGCATGTGGCTTCATCCGGTCAGCGATGAGGATATGCCCCGCATAAGCACCATCCACTGCCACATGTACGACTGTCCCGATTCCATGGCACTCATTGCACTCCACCCCCAAACGCTCCATCAGCTTTCCATTTCCCACGGCAACCCTCTTTCCATCCACAGTCGCCACAATTCCATTTCCACCGATTTCCTCTACATCCTTCACACGCTCCGGATCGATTTTCCCGCCATACGCTTCCTTTAAGCTCTTACTGATCGGATGGGAGGACGGAGACTCTGCCAGTGCCGTCAGCTCTAAAAGCTCTTTTTCCTCCATTTTGTTATGATGCACACCGGCTACCTCAAACACACCAAGCGTCATTGTACCCGTCTTATCAAATACCATCGTCTTTGTCTGCGATAAAGTCTCTAAATAATTAGAGCCCTTCACTAAAACCCCCTCGTGGCTCGCCCCGCCAATCCCTGCAAAAAAGCTGAGCGGAATGCTGATGACTAAGGCACACGGACAGCTGATGACCAGAAAGGTCAGTGCCCTGTACACCCACATTCCCCAGGCTGGAGCCATCTGCAAAAATGCCATCCGGATAACCGGTGGCAAAAAAGCCAAAAGAAGTGCCCCGATGCAGACAGCAGGCGTATAATATTTTGCAAATTTTGAAATAAAATTTTCCGACCTTGATTTTTTCGAACTGGCATTTTCCACCATATCTAGGATTTTCGATGCCGTGGATTCCTCGAACTCCTTTGTGGTCTGAATTTTTAAAACACCTGTCATATCAATGCAGCCACTGATGACCTCATCTCCTGTCTCAACTTCTCTCGGAATACTCTCTCCCGTAAGCGCACTGGTATTTAATGTCGCTGTTCCCTCCGTCACGATTCCGTCAATCGGAATCTTCTCGCCGGGATTTACCACGATGACCGAGCCAATCTCCACCTCATCCGGATCGACCTGCTCCAATGCTCCATCTGTATACACATTCGCATAATCCGGCCGGATATCCATCAGATCACTGATATTCCTTCTGCTTTTTCCGACGGCATAGCCCTGAAACAGTTCGCCAATCTGATAAAAAAGCATAACTGCCACACCTTCGGTATACTCTCCGAGAGCAATGGCACCCACCGTCGCTACCGCCATCAAAAAATTTTCATCAAAGACCTGCCTGTTCAAAATCCCTTTAAAAGCTTTTCGTAAAATGTCATATCCGATGACAAGGTACGGAATCATAAACAGACCAAAGCGCAGATATTCATTTTTTATCGGTAAAAGTACCAGCATTACGATTAGAACTGCTGCTATGATAATCCGTATCAAAACCTTTTTCTGTTTTTTATTCATAACCATCACCTGTCCTGCCAAAACCGGTTTCTATATTGTATTTGTAAACACCTTTTCCTCTTAAAACAGATAAGACCTCTAGAAAAAGATTTCACAATCATCCTCTACCCTTTTACAGTTTTTCAAAACCACCGGCATGACCTCCGAAGGCTCTGCTCCCTCTTCAAACTCCACCTTCATCTTTAATGCCATAAAATTCACCACGGCATCCTTCACACCCTCTGTCTTTTTCGCTGCCTCCTCCATCTTATTGGCACAGTTCGCACAATCCACTTCGATTTTATATGTTTTCTTCATAAAAGCCTCCGTTCTGCCATACACACAACATTGTGCCATATCACTTGACATTGCCATCTGCTGCTCCCGCAGATACTGCCGGATAAATTCAGACACATCCCCGTGTATTATATGTACAGCTATCCATATTTTTTCTAAAACATATGAACAATCATTCATATGTTTAAATCCATTATACCACACACCATACTAATGTCAATATAAAAATTCATTTTTCTAAATACTTTTCCAAATTAATTAGCATATTACGCATATAGGGATTATTACATTCCGTTCGAAGAATTGCCTGCCGGAAACGGATATGCAGATATCATATATCTTCCAAAACCGGATTCCAATTATCCGATTTTAGTCATTGAATTAAAATGGAAAAATACCAGCTTCCCTAAATTGTTATACCCCATACAGGATCTATAGATTCCATGCATGGGGTATAAGACATTAGACTCCAAAATCTTTCGACATCTGCATCTACTCTTTTTTCATCCTCTCAATACTCTCATTCGCCTTCGCATAGATTTCCTCCGGGCTGATTCCGATATGATACTCCCCGTTTTCATATAAAATCTTTCCATCGATCATCGTCATTTTAATATTTGACTTACTTCCACTATAGACGATATTTTTCGCAATGTTATTTAACGGCTGCATATTTGGCTGTTTTAGATCAATCATAATCAAATCTGCCTTTTTCCCCACAGCCAGAACATCACAGTCAGAAAGTCCCATCGCCCCTGCACCGCCTGCCGTTGCCATTTTCAGGACATCCAGCGCATCAACTGCAGAAGCATCCTTTTCATTTACCTTCTGCAGAGCCGTCACGAGAAACATCTCCCGGAACATATCTAAACAGTTATTGCTCGCCGGTCCATCCGTTCCGATAGCCAGACCGATTCCCATTTCGAGCATTTTTTGAATCGGTGCAATTCCACTCGCCAGCTTTAGGTTTGAAGATGGATTCGTCACCACCCAGATTCCCTTTTCCTTGCAGATACGAAGATCCTCCTCTGTCATATGGACACAGTGAAATCCACCCCCACCGTAGTCAAACATATGAAGCTCATTTAGAAAGGTGGTCGGTGTCTTCCCATACCGCTCCACACAGCCTGCCACCTCATTTTCCGTCTCGGAATTATGTGTATACACAGGCTTTTTATATTTCTGTCCGAGTGCGGCGATGCCCTCTAAAATTTCCCTCTTCGTGGTATACTCTGCATGAAATCCGAGCTGATACGAAATCAGGGGATCATAGTCATTAAAATGCAGATACTACTCCTCAATTTCCTCTACCGTTCCGCCAAAGTCATTGATGCTTCCGCATAAAACGGTACGAAAACCGGAATCGACAGAAGCCTTCGCATTTGACTCATTTTTCATATACATATCAAAGTTCGCCGTAATTCCACTGGACAAATACTCTAAATTTGCTAAAAGTGCGCACCAGTATACATCATCCGGTGTCAGCTTTGCCTCCATCGGAAATACCCTTTCATAGAGCCATTCCTGCAGGGGCAGATCATCTGCATAGGAGCGTAAAAACGTCATGGCAGAATGCGTATGTGCATTTTTAAATCCCGGCAGAAGCACATTTCCCTCTGCATCGATTTCCCTGTCCCATGCTCCCTTCGCATCCTTCCCCTGGCCCACATAGGTAATCTGATTTCCCTCTACATGTACTTCCCCCGCAAACATGTCTCTGCCATCTTCCATCGTAAGGATTCTGGCATTATATATTCTGATTTTCAAACTTTTCTCCTCCTTGCCTGTTCCTATATTTCCTGTATAAAATTTTTTTACTATCCGCAGCAGAACGGCTGTGAACAGTAACTATCTGCCTAATAAATGACAGCATT
>JAFVAA010000166.1 GCA_017476305.1 Lachnospiraceae bacterium | reverse complement strand
TCCAAATAAAAGGTTGAACTTGACGCCGCATCATCATTAGTAACATTTACCATTGTGGTCTGGGAGCCCGTATCGGAGGCTATTGATCGTATTCCCCTAAGCCATCCGCCCTCATTTACCATGGCATCTATAACACTGATTTTTTCTTCATTTTCTATAAGCTGATAATGCATATCACCGTCCCATTCCGAAGTATCATGCAGTTTGTCGTCAAATGCTATCGCATCAGCGAAATTACTGACGATGCCAGACTTCTTGAAAGGCTTTTTGTTGACAGAGACCAGACCTATGCTGACAGCTTCAAAACGCTCGTTGACATTAATACCAAGGGTGATGCTCTTCACATCAGATGCCTTCATTTTCAACTCGGCTATGTCCTTCTTCATATCATCAAAGCAGGCGTCCTCGTAAAGTTCGTCGATATAGTCCTTAAGCTTTATCAACCCCTCGGACTTAATCCTGTCATCAGAAAGACAATCCCTCATAGTTTCCACAGTCTTAATGTAGCTGTCAAGCTCATCAAGGCGATGAAAAAGATTCCATAGCCCCAGCTCCTCATCAGAAGACTTGTGAAGAGTCCCGAAGTCCCTCATGAACTGTATCTTGTCAAACAGCTCTATCATGGTCTTTCTTAAGTTTGGCAGCCTTAGTACATCCCCGAAAATCTGCTGTCTGTAAGATGCGACAGATGGATCCGGAGTGATCTCTGACAGCACATTTGTAATAAGACGACGCTCCTTGGGATCATTTGATATTTCCTGCAAAAATGTTTCAAGTCCAAGATCGTGTATAACATTATCCGGCAGCCTGTGATATTCGATTTCTACAGCGGACGGCTGCATCAGACTAAATCCAGAATTCATACCTTCACACATAATCCAATTATCAGTTGATGATTGGATTTTCTCCTTTCCCCACATCTCACAACCTCTTTAATGGAATACAGATATAGCTGACTGTGTCGGCAGGATCTGACGCCTGCGGCATATAAAATTCCATTGAATAATCACCTGCAAATGTGTACCCCTGCAAAGAAGGGAGCCACTCTGACCAGATCTGTGTATTAACCTTCTGCATACTTTCAGGCAAAGGTCCTTTGCACATAAAAAGAGCCCATAGTCCGCCAGGGATCTGATAGGTGAGGCAGCCTTCCGGAATATCCTTCCACGGCATATAAAGGTCAGCAATCCAGTATTCAAAGCTTTTTCCATCCATATCCGTGCATACACCGAACATTCCATCTAAATCTTTCCTGTCTGACATCCACTCTTCCCAAAACTTCGGAACTTCACTGTAACTGGTTTCAGCATCAAATCTCTTTTTGATACCCACAATTGTAAATGGTGCCTTTTCCACAATCTGATAATCCAGCATATTTCCACCCTCCAACGTAATTTTGATATGTAATGGAGCGAATGACCGCAATTTCACCCCTGCTCCCCTTGCCTCACTCGGGGTGATACCATGAAAACGCTGAAAGGCTTTCGCAAAGCTGTCAGGTGAGTCATAGCCATACTTCACGGCTATGTCCATCACCTTGCTATCAGTGCGGGTAAGCTCCTGTGCGGAAAGCGTCATCCGACGTGCACGAATATATTCCCCTACTGTCATGCCACAAAGGGCACCAAAAATACGCTGATAGAAGAATGGAGATAATAAAGCCTTCTTTGCAATCTCCTCAATATTCAGCTCCTCCGTCAGATTTCGTTCAATATAATCAATGGAATCCTGAAATTCTTCAATCCATCCCTTCATAGCGGTCACCTCATTCCTTTACACAATCTCTATATCATACACAGTCATTCTTATCCCGATTTTTTCTGCTCTCTTTGTCGGAGTATCACTTATATTAAACATCTGCTTGAACCGAACCGTTAGGGTCTGTTTGTCAAGAGCATAGGTTTTATTATTATAATTTTACAGCGAACTCTTCAACATAAAATTCTGCTGTCTTTTTGTTTTCTTGAATTTCTTTATCTGTTAAATTCCGGATTACTTTTGCCGGATGCCCCAAAGCCATACATCCATCAGGTATTACAGTGTTTTTTGTCACAAGAGAACCGGCTCCTATTATACAGTCTCTCCCGATTTTACATCCATCAAGCAGAATACTGCCCATTCCAATCAATGAATTATCCCCTATAGTACATCCGTGAATTATACAAGAATGTCCGATTGTAACTCCTGCTCCGATATCTACAGAGGCTCCCGGGGAAGTATGAATCATACACAAATCCTGGATGTTTGTTTTTTCTCCAATGTGCACATACTCTCCGTAATCACTTCGTACAACTGCATTGTACCATATACTGCTATATGCCCCCACTTCAATATCTTCTCCAATGATTTTTGCTCCGTCTGCAATATATACGGTTTTATCAACTTTCATACTCTCTCCATTCCTGTTTTGATAATTGTTATAGTAATTCATTTATAAAAAACGGGACGCCTAAGAGATGTATAAGGCTTACATGCTCTCGCTTTCGCTGCCCCGTTCATGTCCACTTCTGCAATCAGCAGCTCCTCATCTGCACCGGCAAATGCGATTCTTTCTCCGGAATAATTACTTATTATAGACTCCCCCGAAAAAACCATATCCTCCTCAACGCCCACTCGATTACACATAGCTATATTGACACTGTTCTGGAATGCCTGTACACGTATCTCCCATTGAAATAATTCCGACGGTTCATCTGTCGTATTCGCCGTCGGAATAATGATTAGTTCCGCTCCTTTAAGCGCCTCCGTTCGGATGCTCTCCGGATAATGCCGATCAAAGCATACTACGATTCCTATTTTCCCAATCCTTGTTTCAAAGACAGAAAATCCTTCTTCTGATGGATAATAATAACTCTGTTCATAAAATTTATTGCATTGGGCAATATGTACCATTTTCTGTCTGCCTATAAGTTCACCGTGATCATCAATTAGGAAACTCATATCATACCTGTGACCATTTTCTTCAATATAGAAATTCGGCGAAGCAAAGATATTGTTTTCACGGCATGCTTTAAGCATTCCGATCACATAATCGCTTTCCATCGTCATTACATATTCATCCACATCAAAATCCTTAAACTGTGGAAAAAATGGAGAGAGCTGAATTTCCGGAAAACATATCAGATCCGCCTTTTCCTTTGTCGCTTCCTGTATAAGTTTAATGGATCTATTATAATTATCCTCGATATCTTGAGACATCTTCATCTGTGCTAATGCAATCCTCATATACACCTCTCAAAATCAAACAATTCCGGTTGTCAATCCGGCTGCTGTCCATCATGTGCCTTCCATGCACACTCTGTTATCTTCATATCTGTAAATATTGCTTTAAAACTAGATTCTTCAGGACTGCAGGCATATACTCCAAATCTAATCCTGCCCGCTCCTTCCCACATATGACAAACTCTCATTTGCCTGAAGATCTTGCCGTCCATCGAACACTCGATGCAGTAATCATCTTCCCGGCGGCTTAAGCGGTACCACATGGTCTTTACATCAGCGGGAATTTCGGTTGTCGCCCAATCTGAGTAGCCATGATTAGTCACCACAGAACCAAGATGCTGAAAAGAATCATTTTCATATTCAACTGATCCTTTCAGCCAATTTTCACTGTCAAGATACATTACTATTCCACATTGATCAAAACGATGATGACTTTCTGTGAAGTCCGTTTTCACTATAAATGAAAAGTATTTATCCTCTGTCTCTATCTGAAGAACAGGCGCATTATCATTCCTAAAATGATAATAGGTTCGTTGCCACAAATCTGTATGCGGCTCGGTAGTTATTTCTATCCGGTCTGGTTGAATCATAAATTTGGCGGGTTCTCTCGTCCACTTCATATTGTCAAAAATCATAGCTGCCTCCATATATTCCCATTAATCGCTTTGTAATATAAATAAATATACCACATTTATCCATAACTGTCATCAGCAAACCATTAGGGTCTGTTTGCGGGGTACAGAGGTCTAGAATTAATTAAATTTAAAGAGCGCCTATAATTATTCATCATAGACACTCTTTTAAATGCAAGGTAATGTAATATCATGGTGATATTTTCTCCTAAATGTCCTCTTTTGCCTTCTCCTGTGCTGATATTACCCTATCACACCATTCATCAAATTCCGGATCATCCTTTTGACATTCTTCCGGATGGGAAAGAATATAGTCAAGTGCAATCCGCACGCCTCTGTGGAACGGAACATTTGTCTTCATGTCAGGTGCAATCTGCTTCAGTTTACTATTGTCAAATACAACTGACACTGACTTATCCCCTATAAGACTTCCTGTAAAATCATATCCGTATTTATCCCCAACTGCTGCCAGGAAATCCGATGAAACATGATATGGATGCAGCTTCACACCCAGTGCGTCTGCAATGGTTGCATATATCTGATTCCATGAAAGTGTTTCGTCTCCTGTAATATGAAATGCTTCACCGATTGCATGTCTGTTACCCATAAGTCCTGTATATCCAATAGCAAAATCCGTATTAAATGTAAGATGCCATAAGGATGTGCCGTCGCCCTGTATGATTACAGGCTTTTCCTCCTGCATCCTTTTAATCACCTGCCAGAAGCCATTCTTTCCATGCACTCCCAAAGGAATATTTCGCTCATCATAAGTATGGCTCGGACGAACAATAGTTACCGGAAATCCCTCTTCACGATATTTCTTCATCAGGAATTCCTCACAGGCAATCTTATCTCTCGAATACTGCCAGTACGGATTGGCAAGTGTAGTCCCTTCCGTTATCCTGTAATCTGCAGCCGGCTTATGATATGCTGATGCAGAGCTTGTATAGATATACTGCCTCGTATTGCCTTTGATAAGCCTGTAGTCACGTTCCACCTGGTCAACTGTGAAACCTATAATTTCACAAACTGTATCAAAAGAAAGTCC
>JAFVAA010000165.1 GCA_017476305.1 Lachnospiraceae bacterium | reverse complement strand
GCTTCGGGAAATGGGAATCAGGCCGGTCGTGTCCATCTGGCCGACAGCGCATCCAAAGAGCCGCAACTTTTCCGGGATGGATGAAGAAAAAATGCTAGTTCGTACAGAAAATGGTTCCTATGGTCTTTTTGATTTTTGTGGCCAGGTTGCTTATATCGATCCGACAAATCCAAAAACCAGGGAATTTGTCTGGGAGCAGGCAAAGAAGGGGTATTATGATTATGGAATCAAGACGTTCTGGCTTGACGAGGCAGAACCGGATGTTCACCCACAGCAGTTTGGCAATCTCAAGTTCTACATCGGGAATGGGGCACAGGTCGGTCTTTTGTATCCATATTATTATGCAAAGGCATATTATGATGGATTGAAAAGTGTGGGAGAAACGGAAATTGTTTCTTTGACCAGGGCAGCATATCCGGGCAGTCAGAAGTTTGGAGCAATCGTATGGAATGGGGATATTCCATCAACCTTTGATTCGCTCAGGCAGAGCATTGTATCCGGTTTGTCGATGTCTATGTGCGGAATTCCGTGGTGGAACTCTGATATTGGAGGGTTTTATGGCGGTGATATTGAGAGCGATTATTTTCGCGAGCTGATTGTCCGCTGGTTTCAGTTTGGTCTGTTCTGTCCGGTCATGAGACTGCATGGTTCCAGAAACCGGCCGAAGGATTATGTTTATCGTCATCCGGGAGTTTTTGAACCAAGTGGAGGAGATAATGAAATCTGGTCATTTGGTGAAAGAAATTTTCCAATCCTAAGGGAGCTTGTCCTGTTAAGGGAAAAACTGAAGCCGTATGTCTTAGCATGTGCAGCAAAATCCGCAGCTACGGGTGAACCTATCATGCGGCCGATGTTCTTTGATTTCCCGGAGGATAAAAATTGTCTGGATCTTTCGGATCAGTATATGTTCGGAACGGAGATTCTATTTGCTCCGATCATATATCAGGGGGAGACGGAAAGGCGTGTCTATCTGCCGGAAGGAAAGTGGATTCGGACTCTGGACAAAAAGGTCTATGAAGGTGGAGAGTGGATTACCGCCCACGCAGAGTTAAGTGAATTTATCGCCTTTGTGCGTGAGGGTTCGGATATGATTGATCTGTGGGCAGATTAGGAATCGGCAGAAAGTGAGGGAACGGATAGATGAAAAAAGTTAATATAGATAAAGGCTGGAAGTTTCGGCATGGAAGTCCGGAACTCGAGGTGATATCAGAGAAAGAATACCAGATGACAGACCTTCCGCATGATTATATGATTGCATCCAGAGTGCGGGAAGATGCACCGGCGAGAAGTGCGCAGGGATTTTTTACAGAAGGGACGGCACATTATGTGAAAGTGTTTTCGGTTCCGGAGGATTGGAAAGAAGATAAAATTTATCTCGGATTTGATGGGGTGATGATGAATGCCACGGTTTTTGTGAACAGAGACAGGGTGGCTCTGCACCATAACGGATATTTTCCTTTTTATGCAGATATCACCAGACAGGTTTATCCGGGACAGGAAAATGAAATTATAGTAGAAGTAAATCCGAGTATGCAGCCAAACAGCCGCTGGTATTCCGGGGCAGGCATCATCCGTTCCGTTTCCCTGTTTCACTGGGCATCGCTTCATATTGCGAAGGATGGGATTTACGGGTATACGAAGAGGATTGCATATGATTCTGCCGGAAATGCGGTCTGCGCTTTTTTGGAAGTTCAGGTCGAGGTAGAGAATCATGGAATGGAAAACCGAATGACCGAGGTGCAGATAGAGTTAAAGGGGTTAGAGGAGGATCGTTTGTATGGGACAGCAAGGCAGATGATCCAGGTGGATTCCGGAAAGAGCGGAACGGCATATTTAAAAATGTCGATTGACGAACCTGCGCTTTGGAGTGTAGAAAATCCGGCACTTTACAGATTGTATGCAAAGTGCGTGGAAAAAGGAGTTTTTAAAACACGTTAGATAGAGAAGGAAGATGGGGTGCAGGATGATTCAGAAATACTTTTTGGTATCCGGACAGTAACCGCAGATGCGAAATTCGGCCTTCGGATCAACGGTGTTTCTACAAAGCTAAAGGGTGGCTGTATTCATCATGATAATGGTCTGCTGGGTGCAGTTTCTGTTTACGATGTGGAATATCGAAAGGTGAAAAAGCTGAAGGAAAGTGGCTTTAATGCCATCCGTACTGCGCATAATCCTCCGTCAGAGGATTTTCTGGAGGTGTGTGACCGTTTGGGAATGTATGTGTTTGATGAAGCGTTTGATACATGGGGAATGGGAAAGCAGCCAGGAGATTATCATATGTTTTTTGACAAGGACTGGCGGGAGGATCTGGAGGCATTTGTAAAGAGGGACCGAAGTCGTCCGTCCGTTATCATGTGGTCTACCGGAAATGAGATTACAGAGCGGGGCGGTTTAAATAACGGCTATACTCTGGCAGGAGAGTTAGTAAGCGCAGTAAAAGAACTGGATGCAACGAGACCGGTAAGTAATGCAATCTGTGGCCTGTGGTCCGGACTGGATATACAGCTTACGCTGGAAAGTCAGAAAAAGCTTCAGGAGACCATGGAAGGAGACAGCTTTGGAATCCAAAATGCAGACCCGGACAGGGATGATTTGGAATGGGAAAAAAGAACGGAGGCTTTTGCGAACGGTCTGGATATAGTGGGATATAATTATCTGGAAGAAAAATATGAGCAAAGCCATGAAATGTATCCGGACAGGGTGATTTTAGGATCGGAAAATTT
>JAFVAA010000164.1 GCA_017476305.1 Lachnospiraceae bacterium | reverse complement strand
CATCGGCGTTACGCCGGGATTCTTAGGACAGATCGAACGGGATGAAACATACCCATCCATCGATAATCTCACGAAAATCATTCGTGTATTAGACATCGATGCGAATGCTATTTTTCATCCGCAGAGCGGGGAGGATGATTCTGAGACCTCGATCCTTGTAAATGAATTTAAAATTCAGTTTACAAAATTATCCAAAAATAATCGGGAAATCGTCACTCTCCTGATGAAAAAAATGGTAGAGCTGCAAAGAAAAGAAGCGTAATTCATATTACGCTTTTTTTTCTATTTCAGACTCTGTTTTACGAAATTCCCGATTTTCCATACGGAAAACTCCTATATTCTTCCTCGGACAGATGAGCATACATCTGCCGCACCGGATACACTCCCCCTGCTTGAAGCTGTCCTCACCAAGTTTGATATGTACCGGACAATTTTTTCTACATGCCTGACAATTCGGAATACAGCTTTTTTCATCGCGATGAAGCAGCGGAAGCTCCGGAAGCAGAGAAAAAACTGCACCCATCGGGCAGAAAAACTGACAGAAAAAACGCTCATGGACCGCCATCCCCAAAAGAAGGAGAACACAGAAAAAGCATCCCGTTCCATACTCCGCAAAGGAAAAATTTCCTGCAGTTATCAAAGAAAATACCGTCCACGGGCTATTTTTCGTAACGAAACTGCTCTGACCTAAAAAGCAAAGGATCAGTGTGAGAACTAAAACGAAATATTTCATTTTTTGCAGAACAGGAATGAGCGGTTCCGAAAGCTTCGGCAGCTTCTTTCCCGTCTTTTTCTGTAAAAAGGCAGACAACTGATAGACCCAGTCATTTAATGCGCCAAATGCGCAAAGCCACCCGCAAAAAACCCTTCCGAGCAAAATGGTCACTCCGCATAAAATAAGCAGCCGGATCACAAAATCAGAAAGGTCAAGAACATCTCCCTTCCCCATGGTGGCAGCCACTTCCTTTACCGCACCAAATGCCTGTGAAAAAAGTGCCGGTGCGAAGATAAACGCTATCAGCTGCACCAGTATTCTGGCACAGCGCAGAAACTGCTGCTTCCTTCTTCTTTCATCCGATTTTTTCTTCCCATCTGTGCTCATGCTGCAAGCCTCCTTTTTGCAGACAAATTATTATCAGCTGTTCACAATCATTCTGCCTGTGGATAGTTTCGATAAAGCTTCATCCTTCACTCTTTTTCAGAGCCTCCTCTACACCCTCTAAAATGCCATTGGAAGAAAGCGTGGCTCCCGTCACGGTATCCACATCTACAGACTGTACCGCTACGATCTCATCGAGAAGCTTTTCCGCTGCTGCCAGATACTCCGGTGTCTCCTTTGCTGCTGACAGGACTTCAATCCTTTTCAATGTATGATCCTCTATGGTAACGCTTACCTTGATTTCGCCCCCATAGCCCATCCCGCTTCCTTCGTAAACACCATCCTGATATTTATGCTCCGCTTCTGCCACCGCCTTTTTATATTCTGCCAGTTCCTCTGCATAGGTATCTGCCTTTTTCTGTCTTTTGGCTGCATATGCCTGATAAGCAAATAAAATACACGCTACTAAAATTAAATTAAAGAGCTTAAACAGAAATGACCTGATTTCCACCTTCATATAAGAAATCCCCTTTCCTAATCCTCCTGCCTGACAGCCAGTCTGCTAAATTCCCGAAAAAGCCCCAGCCATGCATCGGAGGAGCAGGTCGCACCAGTCACCATGTCAATTCCTATCGCATTCTGCTTATCCAGCAGCTGTTTTAAAATTCCCGTCTTATTTTCCGTACCTTCCAGTGCCCGGTTACAGTACCACAAATTCGTAGTATCCGACACGGAAATATTTTCAAAGCCGGTAAATTTCCCGTCTAAAGCCACTGCATCGGCACGAAGCTCATATTCATAAAAATCCTCATCCTCATCCTGAT
>JAFVAA010000012.1 GCA_017476305.1 Lachnospiraceae bacterium | reverse complement strand
GAATACAAAAGCCTCCCTACAGCAACGGTCATCAGGACAAAGGCAAGTACAAATACAACCTCCAAAATATGTTCCATCTGCAATTCTCCTTTTATGTCAGTTGAATGTGATCTGATTTTTCCCGGCACGCTTCGATTCATATAAAGCATCATCCGCGCGCGTGTAGATAACATCGATATCAAAATCCTCCTTCGTAATCGTGGTGGCACCGAAAGAGGCATGGATTCCGTGAAGCTCTCCTAACTCTACAGCATTCAGATCATCCAACATCTGTCGTAAAATTCCACGAATCGTTTCCTCATCGCTTCTTCCACGCACTAAAACAATGAATTCATCCCCGCCAAGTCTTCCTGCGAAGCTGAGCTTTTCCCGGACAGCGCGCTCCGGGAAAGACCATTTTTCCGTATAATCAATGTTTAAAGAATCTAAAATCGTCTTTCCGGCAATCTGAATCACCTTGTCCCCCATCTGATGACCGAGCTTATCATTGATCTGCTTAAAGCTGTCCAAATCCAAAAGACATACTGCAATATAATCCGAATGCTCATTTTTCAAGATTTCTCCTGCCATAGAGAAAAAGCGTCCTCTGTTCAAAAGAGAAGTCAGTGCGTCAAAGCTGCTCTTTACCTCCAGCTCCCTGGTAATCTGCACATTTTTCTGATATGTTTCGAACTGCCGCATCCTCGCACGCTGAAATGTATAGTGCAGGATCAGTGCCAAAATCAGATACGTAATCGTATTATAGATATCGAGGTTCGAAATGGAGTTCGGCTTATTGATATAAGACTGCCATAGGAAGACGGTACTGTAAATAAGCAGAACAAAACTCATCCGAAGCATCGTATCTATAAAAGAAAGTGCGATGACGACCAGTATCACGGGAAACATCACGGCCGCCATGAAGGTTCGCGCATTTGACGCCAGAATACTGAAGCTCATCAGTACAATGGTTTCTATATACACGATAACCAGCGCAAAACGCTGTGTATGCAGACGGAACACATGCAGAAGAATTTCCCCTGCCAATGCGATCAGCATATAAATCCCATAAAACATGGTCTGTCTTTCATCCACTCCGAAAATATTCAATCTGGAAAAAATAATAAACATAATGGCATCGATCACGAGCCAGATGTTCAAAATCTCGGTATGATTCAGATTCGTCGTGCGAATCAGGTCATTACAATTCTCATAGGTAGTCTTATCATACCCGTAGTAAATAAAGCTTCTTGTAATTTTCATTTTTCTCCCAACCTTTATAATATGTTTTCTGAACGTAACACGAGTACAAATGCCCTATTCTTCGTTTCCACCGATTGTCAGCATGGACATATCCGTTTCTAACATTTCGGAAGCATAATTCATATCGTCCACTCTGTCTGCAACTCCGTGAATTTCCTCTTTCTGCTGCTTGATCTGTTCGGAAACCCTCTGCGCCTCTTCCTGTGTTTTCTTCGAAATTTCATAAATATCCCGAATGGAAGCTGTGACCTGGCGATTCAGGGAAGCTGAATCACCGATCAGATCTCCCACCTGATCCACCACATCAAGTGTATCTTCGGAAGCCCTGTGGAAATGATCGAACGAATTTCCCACTTCCTCCACCGCTCCGATCTGCTCCCCGAAGATCGATTTCACTCCATCAAGCTCCGATACGATTTCTGTAATCTCATCCTGAATCCTGGAAACAATATCTGCAATATTTTTCGTGGCATCTTCAGAATTTGCCGCAAGTGCGGATACCTGTTCGGCAACTACAGCAAAGCCTCTTCCATGTTCCCCTGCCCGTGCCGCCTCTATCGAAGCATTCAGTGCCAAAAGGCTGGTCTCGGAAGAAATTTCATTAATCTCCTGTATGATCGTTCCGATCTGTTCCGATGAATGGCTAAGCCCAAGAACCTTTTCAAAGGAAGACTGCATCGCATCCAGACTCTCCTGGCTCTTTTTTTGCAGCTCCTCCACGCTTTTTCGCCCAATCCCGCTAAAATTCTTCGTATTTTGCGTAGCTTCATTCAGCGTTTCGTTCATTTCCATCAGCTTCTCACTGATCCTTCCCAGATTTTCCGTAATCTCCAGTGCCTTTTCCGTATCATTTAACTGACTTGCAGCACCTCCGGCAATATCGTCCATCTCCTTTGCCGCTGTTTCCGACTGCTCTGAAATTTCCGAAAGCGTCTCTGAACTGCCCTTCACATTATTGATCAAAGAAAGCGTTTCCTTCAGAATACGTGAAATTTTATCTGTCATTCGGTTAAAGCTGTCTGCCAGCTCGACGATCTCCGCAGAGCCTCTCCCTTCGGCATGAATAGAAAAATTGCCCTCTGATGCCAGACCGATTGCCTCCGTAAGCTCCGTAATCGGATCCGTAATACGCTTTGTCAGTCTTCTCACAAGGAAACCCGCCAGCACTAAAGCCAGGAAAGCCACTACCACAGAGAGAAGGATGGAAAACCACAAAGGTGCTAAAAGTGTTCCCTTCTTCTGCACCGTGACCACAGACCATGCATCGGATTCCCCATCTGGAGCAATAGGACTGAAGGACGCATAATAGGTGCTTCCGTCTATCTTTACCATGGCATTATCACTTTTTCCTGCCATAACTCCGGCAATCATACGGTCAAAGGAGTCAGAAACTTCAATCCCTTCTTCCTTTGTAATGATGTTCCCGTCCGCATCCGTTTTTACATTTCCTGCATCATCCTTCACAGAAACGGTTTTTGTATTATTTTTATAGTTATAAAGCTCCTCTATGTACTTTTCGTCCGGATGAGCTACGATTGTTCCCTCGCCGTCGATGATAAAGACTGTTTTATCCTTCTTTTCGTCAGACACCTTGGCAGCAAGTGATACTAAAGAATCCAATTTAATATCTGTAGCAAATACCCCGGCAAAGCTTTCGCCCTGATACATCGGAAAAAAGACGGAAGCACAGGGCATTCCCGTATTTACAGAATAATAGGATTTTGATACAAAGGGTTTCTTCTCCTCTGTCACCTGCTTGAACCACCACCGCTCACTGCGGTTTGCTAACTCCCCGCTGGAACGGCCTGTCTGCATACCATCCGTTCCCTGGATATATAAAAGTTCCAGATACGGATTGTTCTTCACACAGTTTTCCAGAATCGGCGTCTGAATGTTCGTATCCATGGTCAAAATACTCGGATTCTGTGCCATTTCCTCCGTAAGTGCATATGCCTCTGATAAAAAGGACGATACACGCTCCGCAATCAACTGGTTTTCTGTCAGGTTGTCCTGCATGATCTGACTGTGCAGATTCCGGTAAAAAACGACCCCCTGAACCGTCACGATCACAACCGCCAAGACAGCCACCACAGATAAAATCGGTATCAAAAGACTCCTAAGCAGCTTCTTCTCTGACTTTTTTTTCATTTCTATTCCTCCGTTTTTCCGTACTTTCCTGCATCGGACGCATAAAATGTTATTGTTAATCAGTATAGCATATTCTGATATGTTTTGCACTATTTTCTTATACTTTGACACGAAAATGAATTTCCCCGGTTACACTTCACACGGCAGTGGCATTTTTAGTCAATATGTTGAAACAAGTATACAGAGTACAGTTTCCGTTCGAGATTTTAAATGAAATGCCACTGCCGTGTGAAGTGTAACTTTCCCCGGATAGACAGGTGCCTATGCGGAAGTTTTTGACGCATTTTTTGTTCAGGAAATTTTTCAGGAGCTTTCTTTCTGCTCCTTTTCATTGTAGGCAAAGGTTACCCTGAAAAACCGCTTTAAAAACTGTTTTCCATTAAACGGGATCAGCGGATACAGATACCCCCTTCCGACAAAGGTCCTGTTGGCGACCAGCATAAATACTAAAAATACCGTTCCCACGATAAAGCCCGGCAGGTCAAAAAATCCTGTCAGCACCAAAAGGATCATTCGGTGGAATTTAATCGCGTAGCCAAGCTCCATATTGCTCTGTGTATAATTTGCCACCGCTACGAATGCCATATAAAGCATGATTTCAGGGTTAAAAAGCCCGGAGCTGACCGTATAATCCCCAAATACGATACCGGCGACGATGCTGAGCGTGGTAGTCAGCATATTTGGCGTATTGATAGAAGCCATTTTCAGTCCGTCAATGGCGAACTCTAAAATCAGCATCTGCACTAGGGGCGGAATATTGTAGTCGTCCTTTAAAAGCAAAAAGTGCCAGCTCTCCGGCAGATATCCCGGATGATTTAAAAACAAAAGAAAAAGCGGAGTTGCAAAAAGTGCCGCGATCGCTGTTCCCAAACGGGTGAATCTTAAATAGGTTCCCGTAATCGGCGGGAAATAGTAGTCATTTGCATCTTCTAAAATGCTAAAAAGAGAGGTCGGAAGAATCATAACCGCAGGGGAATTGTCCACGATGATAGCGATGCTCCCTTCTAAAAGACATGCCGAAGCGG
>JAFVAA010000163.1 GCA_017476305.1 Lachnospiraceae bacterium | reverse complement strand
GGTTCTACAGGCTGCAGGACGTGTCATCCGTACCACGGAGGACAAAGGGGCGATTCTTCTTTTAGATGACCGCTTTTTTCAGGCCGGCTATCAAAGTCTTTTTCCCAGGGAGTGGTTTCCCCATGAGCAGACTTCCATAGATACCATAGAGGAGAGGCTGCGCCGTTTTTGGACAGAAGAAGAACAGGATTAGTCATCCCCAAGCTCTGAAAATTCATCCTCCTCCTGCTCCCCCTTTTTCTTCTTTGGCGGCTTTTTCTTTTTTACAGCCTTTACGCTCGTATGGGAGAAATGATCCAGTGTTCCCAAAAGGGTAGAATATTTCTCACTCAGATACGGTACCTCAGATGGTGCTTTCTTTAAATCAGGTCTTCTCAGCAGGAGATACAGCCCTCCTATTGTCAAAAACACACATAAGATAAAATGCAGCATTGACCGAAATACAAAAGCATCAAAAACAGGCTTCGTCCCCATCTTTTCCAGAAGCTGTCCGCTCAGAACATGAACCGCCTCCTTATAATCTGCTTTTAAAAGATTCCTTTCCACCTCTCTTTCCACCCGGGAAAGACGTTTCTCCGTCAGGTTTTCCTTTGCTGTCCCATCTGCTTTTATAAAACATATCTCCTCATTTTTCTTCGTACTGACAAAAAGCAGCAGAAGATTTTTATCCTTGTCCTTTTTTCTCTGCTTCTCCACATAAGCTTTATAATCGTCTTTTTTCCCTATAGAATCTGATGTAAATAAACGCACGGATACATCATATCTCTCCACAATGTAATTCAGATTTTTCTCTGCGACAGAAGCCTCCTGCGTCGTTAAAAGTCCTGCACTATCGGATAATCTGACGCCCACAGCCATAGCCTCCCTGGAGGGAAGCAAAAGAAGAAGAAAGAGAAGAAAAAGCATTCCTTTTTTCCTCATAGCAAAGAACCTCCTAACAGTAGTATAATGATTCGAATGAGAAGAAACGAAAAGGTGACCAGAAGTCCCCAGGCGATCAAAATCTTTACAGGTGCATAGGGTGGATAGGATGCGACCTTCCCTGTCTGCCCGTTCATCACAAACAGATATTCATTATCTGCAGGCTCTATGCTGACAAACCACACCGGAAGCCAGATGTACTCCGTGCCTGCTTTCCCGACCTGATACTCTCTTTCTATGACCTTCGTCTCCTCATAGCCGGAAACCGTACGGAGCAGATATTCGTCAATCGCCTCTCGCACCTTTTTCTCTGCACCTTTTTCCAATTTATCATCTTTACAGCCATATCTTTCTGCAGCGGTTTCAAAATCGGTATAGAGATCGAACTTTTTCAATGCAGAAAAATCATATGGCTCCAAAGCCTCTAAAAATCTTCCTTCGATTTTCCCGGAGGCACACATGGGAATATGGTCAAAGCCCAGGTCGAAGCGGCGGTATAAATCAAAGTGATCCGTCTCAATGATCTTTTCCTGGTCCTCCTCATCCACCCCTTCCTTTGACCTCGTCGCATGGAGCTTCGCCTCTCCCTGCCCCCGGAACTGGAACTGCCAGACCGGAAGATAGATTGCATGACAGCTGCACTCTTTTTTCTTTTTCCGAAACTCCCTCGGAGCGAATTTTACCTTTAAGAACCATCTGGAAAAGGCTTTTTTCGCCTGTCTTTCCGTCACGGAAAACGGGATGATCCTCGTCGGCATCAAATCCCCGGACAGTCGTTCCCCGATCGTCATAGCCCCACCGCAAAAATAGCAGGTGGAAAGTGCAGTGCGGTTATTCGTCATCAGCTGCATTCCACAGGACCTGCAGACATAAAGTCTCGCCTCCTCATCTCCAAATTCATCCAGCTGCTTTACATGCCGAAACTTTACAAAATCCTTTTCATAGCCTTCGATCTGTTCACTACGCTGGCACGACGGACATCTGAGACTTCCTTTCGTCTCATCAAATTTCATCTCCACTCCACAGTCAGAGCAGGTAAACTTCATTTGCATAGCTACTCTCCTTCCCTCTGCACCTTACTAAGCTCCTCCATGATCTGATTCATATGGATCGGTTTGGACAGGTGGGCATTCATACCTGACAGCATGGACATACGGACATCCTCCTGAAAAGCATTCGCACTTAATGCCAGAATTGGTATTTTTTTCGCATCCGTCCGCTTTAGCTTCCGGATTTCTCTGGTCGTCTCATGACCATTCATCACAGGCATCGAAATATCCATGAGAATAAAAGCATACTCTCCTTCCCTGCTCTTCTTAAAAAGCTCCAGGCACCGCTTTCCGTTTTCTGCAAGATCTACCCTCGCACCATTTTTTTCAAAGAGACGTTTCAAAATCTCACCATTGATTCTGTCATCCTCTGCAATCAGAATCTCTTTTTCCTTTAATTCCACCTTCCCGAGTTCTTCCCGTTTCTTCTGCGCCAAAAAGCCTAACATCTGCTCCCCGGAGGACTGACCGAATTTCAGATGGAATTCAAATCTGGTTCCTTTTCCCACTTCACTTTCCACCTGAAGCTCACTCCCCATCAAACGCACCAGCTGATAGCATACCCCTAAATCGATCTCCGTGCCCAGCTCCTGCTCCGTCCGGTCCGTCAGCCCTTCAGACAGATGATCGAACAGATGTGTCAATGCTTTTTTAGGAAGTCCTTTTCCGTTATCCTCTACTTCAAAGGATAGATCTACGGTATGGTCTTCCCTTGACAGCTCGCTGACACGTAAATGGATCATCCTGCCCTGCTCCAGATAGTTGATTGCATTTCTGACCAATGTGAGCAGCACCTGCTCTAAATGTCCACTATCTCCACGCAGCAGATTCTGCCCGAATCTCCGCTCTATGAGGAGGGAAATATGCTTTTCCCTCGCCGCACCTAAAAGCTTTTCCTCCACTCCGGACAAAACATCCTCTAAACTGAAGAGCCCTTCATTTAATGTCATAGACTCTATATTTAGTTTTGACAGATCTATGATATTATTCACGACATGGAGCATGTTTTCTGAAGAAACATCGATCATATCCATATACTGGATCAGCTCTGTCGGATTATCCACACTCTGTCTGGCGATATCTGTCAGCTCAAAGATGGAATTCATCGGCATACGGAGCATTCTGGACATCGTCGTCAAAAAGGCACGCTGCTGTTTGATGGAATCATTATTTAAAGCCACTAAAATATAGTTTTCTATGGTCTTTGTCACCGCAATGACATGCTCCTTCTGCTCATCACTCCACTGGTACATTGGCTTCCTGATGGTAAAAAGCAGGATTCCCTGACAGAGCTCACTGCCAGACAGCGGACAGATCAAAGTGGAGTAGTGTTCAAAGAAAAACGGATTTTCAGAATACTCTGTAAAGAAATCCTGAAAAGCCTCTGCCGAACTGTCTACGATCCGGTTCTGTCCGAAATTTTTTACAAAGACCTTCTGCTCCTCGCCAGAAAGCGTCCGCAGAGCGCATTCCCTGCGGATCATATCATCCTTCGTCCACAAATATGCCGGCAGCACCGCATTTCTCTGTTCCGGTATTTCATAGATACGAACTGCATCCAGGCCCAGGAATTTTCCCGTCCGGTCTAAAATCAGCTGAATCGTACTCTGCTGATCCTTTGCTCCTAAAATCAAGGATGAAATATTATTGCAGAACTTCGTCACGGCATCTGCACGTTTGATCTGAGGAATATCGTACAGCCTTTCCTCTTCTGCTACCGCTTCTACCTGCTCTGCAGAAATTTCTGTCTCCAAAGCCCTCGTATCCTCATCAATGTATTGAAATGCCACCTGTAAAAGATCATCTATCTTCTCTTTTCCGGAATAATATCCAAAATCGTATTCCAGGGCACTTATTTCCTTTTCCCCAATGTAGAGGCCGCGAAGCTCCTGATTCAGCTCCTGCCTTAAAAGTCGTCCGTCTGACTTATCCCCGTCATTGATATAGAGGATAAATACATCGGCTGCCAGACGGCAGGTCAGGATATCCCACGGTTCCACTTTCTTTTTTATATAATCCGCTGTATTTAAAATGACAAAATCCCTGTACACCTCTCCATAGCAATCTGCAATTTCCTGATAATTTTTAATGTGGAGCACCATGATCTGATGTGTGGTATCACTGCTCCCACTCATTTCCTCCACGAGACGTTTAAAGCTTTCATAGGTATACATCCCCGTCAGGGTATCCACATGCTTTTCTTCTTTTCTCTTCAGTTCCTCGACCTTTAATGCCGTAATATCGTGGAGCCGTCCTAAAATCGTAGCCGGCTTTCCCTCCTCATTTCGAATAATGTTTATCTCAAAGTTTGCCCATGCCGGGTATTTAACACCATTTTCCTCGAAGTTGATACAGATTTCCTCCTGAAAATGATTGCCCTTTTCCTCCGGGAGCTTTATCATTTTTTGAAAAACCGTTATAAATTCATCGGTCTCCCACGCCATCGCCTGAACATATTCTGTAAAATTTTCAATCTCTATGTCCTTTTCCGACCATCCGCGCACCGTCCGGTTACTGGTATAGATATCCTTTTCCACATTATATTCAAAGAGAATATCCGTCGCTGCGCCCATTGCCATCCGAAGCTTTTCGTTTCGCTTTTCGATCTCTCCTAACATCTGCTTTTGCTTCATGAACAGCTCTCTGGATATAATGGTCAAAACGTAAAAAAGGATCGATGAAATGATGAATTCCACCGTAAAGCCGATACCTGCCATCCAGACGTTCGGAACATTCCAAAAGCCCTTGAATCCCGAACCGGTGTCTGCTACATTTCGAAGGTAATAGGAAAATAAATAGCAGATATAGGAAAGTGTCGTCATCGTGACCGTGAAGGTCGGATTAAAATAAAGACAACTGGCAAATGCCGGTAAAAAGAAAGCAATCGAAATCCCTATCCGGTAAGCAATGACCAGGTAACTCACAAAGACCAGTCCGTTCAGAAAGGTATAGTATTTGACCACCATTTGATTTTTTACATACCTGGAAAGCAGTGTCGGCGTCACTCTACAGATAGTGCCAATGACCATTAATCCCACGAAAGCCATATTGGAAAACAGCCGCAGACCTGCGAGATGAGCAGCTGCCATGGCGGGAATGATAAGAAAAACATACAGCAAAAACCTGCTGACCAGCCAGTTCATCTGCTTTTCATGCTCAGAAAAATACATTTCATTGATCTGATATCCGGTCTGCCCCATTCCATATCCAAATTTATAGTATTCTCTATTGGAAAGATCTACTATATCCAGATTTTCTTTATTCATAATTTTCTCCCCGGCCTAATGCTTTGGTGCACCAGGTCCGTTAATTCCGTTTTTCTCAAAGACCATCCTCATATAAAGCGGCATGAAAAAGAAGATCAGAACGTAGCCTGTGACAAAGCAAAGAAGCAGGCTTTCTAATAGTCCGATCACCATACCGGGTACCGGAATCCGGACACCATTCTGAAATGCCAGTGCATAGTTAAGAATGACCATGATGACCGTAATGAGCGGTGTGTAGATCAAATCAGAAATCAGGGCTTCTGCTAAGAGCGTTTTTAGTTTTCCGGGTTTCAAGCCATGCTTTTTGCTAAAGTTATCAGTGACTTTTTTCATCGGCACCAGAAGGCCGATCAGAAGGCTGATGATCAGGCTGGCTAAAAAGCTCAGTAAAAAGCTGATGATAAATGCCGGCAGCCTGAACCCCGTCCCGGAAGAAAGCTGCCCAAAGAGTCCCCCTACTAAGGACAAGCACAGACTAAGTGTCACTCCCAAACGCAAACTGATCTGCCACCCTATTTTTCTCATATTCGGTTCCATAGACAATTCCTCCTGTCACTCCTGTTTTTTACAAGGACAGAAGCCACGAAAATGCCCATAGCTTCTGTCCTGCTTACTTTTATAAATATAACCGTTCCTTAGTTTCGTACACGGAAGGTCAAACCTCCGATGCCCTAATGCGCCAAAATAATCTTCTTCGGACACTTCTGTGCGCATGCGCCACAGCCCTTGCACTTCTCCTGATCGATGTGGGCAACATTGTTCTCCACATGAACTGCATCGAATTTACAGGTCTTTTCGCAAATGCCACAGCCAATACAACCCGTGTCACAGACCGCCATTACCTTCGGCCCCTTGTCCTTATTCGAGCAGGTTACTGCCCACTTCGCCTCATAAGGCACAAGCTCGATGAGATTATTCGGGCAGGCCTCAACACATTTTCCACATGCTACACATACCTCCTTATCCACCTCTGCAATTCCATCCTTCACATGGATTGCATCAAACTGACAGGCAGATACACAGGAGCCAAAGCCCAGACAGCCATAGGCGCAGGCCTTGTCACCACGCCCCGGAATGGCTGCTGCACTTTTACAGTCGGCAAGTCCATAGTAATTTGCTTTCAGTCCTGCCTTTTCACAGGTACCGGCACACTTCACGTAGGCTACCATCTTTACAGAATCGCCACTTGCCACACCCATAATGGCACCGATTTTTTCTGCTACTGCAGCACCGCCCGGCGCACAGGAATTAACTGCTGCCTCTCCTGCTGCAATCGCCTTTGCGAGAGCATCGCAGCCCGCGAATCCACATCCGCCGCAGTTCGCGCCCGGAAGCTGCTCCCTGACTGCAATCTCTTTCTCATCCACAGGTACTTCGAGCTTAATCGCCGCAAACCCCAGAAGAAGACCAATTAAGATACCGATGATACCCACGAGGGCTGCTGCCCATATTACACCATTTATCATATTCGTCCCCTCCCTTCTATACTAAGCCCGCAAATCCACAGAATGCGATTGCCATCAGACTGGAGGTTACTAAAACGATCGGTGTTCCCTTAAAGGACTCCGGAATATCACTGTGCTCGATCTTTTCACGAATGCTTGCCAAAATCACAATGGCAATCAGAAAACCAACTGCTGTAAAGAAGCCTCTGACCACGCTGTACAGATAACCCGTGCCAAATGCCAGGCTGGCATAGTCGTTTTTATTGTTGATCGCTACGCCAAGTACCGCACAGTTCGTCGTGATGAGCGGCAGATACACACCGAGAGAAGCGTGAAGTGCCGGAATGAACTTCTTTAATACCATCTCGATGAACTGCACCAGTGCCGCAATGATCAGAATAAAGGAAATCGTATCCAGATACTCCAGACCATTTGGCTCTAAAATAAAATAATAAATCGGAAACGTAATCAAACATGCTATCGTAATAACGAATGTAACTGCCACACCCATTCCGAGCGAGGTATCTACCTTCTTCGATACGCCAAGGAACGGACAAATACCGAGGAACTGACTAAGTACCACGTTACTGACGAGCATTGATGAAATAATAATTACAAAAATCTCCACTTAAATCAATCCTCCTTTTTGTCTGCCTCTGCAGGCTTTTCTGCCGCTTCTGCTTTTGCCTTTGCCTCTTTTGCTGCCTTTGCCTTCGCTGCTGCTTCTGCCTTCGCCTTTGCCTCTGCAGCCTTCTTCGCTACACGCTCTGCCTCGATGAGCCCCTTATTTGCCACACATGCGCTTCCTGCACAGCCGGCACAGACTCCACTGCAGATTTCAGCATTTTCTACATTTGTAGCAGATGGCATTTTCAGCTTATTCTGAACTGCTGTAAGACATGCCAGCACCAGGAATGCGCCCGGAGCCAGGACGAAAAACGTGATATGGAAATCCTCCGGTATGAACTGCTTGTTAAAAATCGCACCCGCACCTAAAATCTCACGACAGATACCGATACAGGTCAGACCAAAGGTAAAGCCAAGTCCCATACCAAGTCCGTCAAATAAAGATGGTACCACAGGGTTCTTTCCTGCATAGGCCTCCGCTCTTCCTAAGATAATACAGTTTACTACGATGAGTGGAATATACACGCCCAATGCACTATCCAAAAACGGCAGATAAGCCTTTAGCAAAAGCTGTACCATCGTCACAAAGGATGCTACTACTACTATATATGCCGGTATACGTACCTTATCCGGAATCACCTTACGAAGCAAGGAAATGAATACATTGGATAAAGTAAGTACGACCGTGGTGGTCAGTCCCATGCCCAGACCATTGATTGCGGAAGATGTGACCGCAAGCGTAGGACACATACCGAGCATCATTACAAAGGTGGGATTCTCTGTAATGATACCATTCTTTAAACGTTCTACACATACATTCATGGTTCCTTTTCCCTCCTATAAATATTTTAAGAATTACTAAAATTACGATTACTCTGATAATGATGCTATCAAAAGCATTGCTCCGTCCACTGCTCTTGTCACAGCCCTGCTGGTAATCGTAGCACCGGAAATCGCATTGATTTCTACTACTTCCCCTTTTGCGCCGTCTTTATCTTTATTGACCACTGCTTCCTTCGCAGTAGATGCTTCTTTATACTGCCCGTTCCACTCCTCCTTGGAG
>JAFVAA010000162.1 GCA_017476305.1 Lachnospiraceae bacterium | reverse complement strand
CCTGTTGCCATATGATTGTACCTCCATTTGTTTCTAAATAAATATGTTTAATGAAAGTATATCAAATAATAGGAATAAATACAACAGACTAAGCAAAAATATTTAATATTTTTCAAAAAACCACTTGACTTATACTTTTATGTTTAGTGTTATGATGAAGAACTAAATAAAATAGTTTAGGCGGAGAAAGGGGGATGTGATATGCAGGAGAAGATCTATATGACGGTGCAGGATGTGGCAGATACGCTGGGGATATCCAAATCGAAGGCGTATGAGATTGTCCGCCAGATGAATCAGGAATTGCAGGAGAAGGGCTATCTGACAGTGGCGGGCAGGGCGAACAGCAAATATTTTCATAAGCGGGTGTGCTATGAGGATTAAGGCTGTTCGGAATGCGGATGTAGGCTGTGCCGGATAACAATGATTTCCAGAACCTTATGATAAGGGCAGAGCTGATTACAAGCTATTAGCAATTTCAAATAAGGTGGTATTCATGAAATGGTGATCATTCATCCGGCTGGCTTATACAATAAATTTTATTTTAAGAAGGAGATGGTAAGGATGGCAGTTTACAAGGACAATGCAACAGGGAAGTGGCGGGTGATCTATCGCTTTACGGACTGGACAGGCAAGAGCCGGCAGACGCAGAAACGTGGATTCCAGACAAAGAAAGAGGCGGTGGAGTGGGAACGGGAGCAGATGCGTATCTCACAGAAAAAGCTGGATATGACTTTTGGGAGTTTCGTGGATATCTACCGGAAAGACAGGAAACCGAGGCTGAAGGAGAATACCTGGAATACAAAAGAGGTCACGATCCAGACGAAGATACTTCCGTATTTTAAGGACAGGAAGATCAACGAGATCGAGCCGGGAGATGTGATCGAGTGGCAGAATCAGATGATGGCGTTGAAAGATAAGAACGGGAAGAAACTTTCCCCGGTCACATTAAAGACGATTCATGCACAGCTCTCTGCAATCTTCAACCATGCAGTCCGCTATTACCACCTGCCGAACAATCCGGCAGCAAAGGCAGGGAGCATGGGTTCGGAGAAGAGCGGGGAGATGGAGTTCTGGACGAAGGATGAGTATCTGCGGTTCTCTGAGGCGGTCATGGACAAGCCGGAGGCATACTATGCGTTTGAAATGCTCTACTGGACAGGACTTCGGTGTGGAGAGCTTCTGGCACTCACAAGAGAGGACTTTGACTTAGAGAAGATGACGGTGAGTGTCAATAAATCCTATCAGCGTATTCGGGGCAGGGATGTAGTTACACCACCGAAAACGGCAAAGAGTGTGAGGACGATACGGATGCCGGATTTTCTCTGTGAGGAAATGAAGGATTACCTGAAAATGCTATATGATCCGGAGCCGGACGAGAGGATATTCCAGATCTCCAAATCTTTTCTCCATCACGAGATGGACAGGGGTTCTAAGGCAGCGGGAGTGAAACGGATCCGGGTGCATGGATTGAGGCACAGCCATATATCTTTGTTGATTGAGATGGGATTTACGGCACTAGCCATTGCGGACCGCGTAGGTCACGAAAGCATTGATATTACTTATCGGTATGCACACCTGTTTCCGAGCAAGCAGGACGAGATGGCAGATATGCTGTCCATGCAGAGGAAGGCAGATATGGATATGGCAAATAGTCCGGCAACAGCGGTGAAAAGAGGTGATGATTCAGCAGATAAAGGAACTGATCATGAGGTGTCTGGTGATAACGAAAAAAATGTGAAAGAAGGTGGTCAAAATGGAGAAGTCATTAGACAGGAAAGGGCGGTGGCGGAATAAGCTCGTTGGGTTCCGGGTATCGCCGGAGGAGGCAGAAGTCATTGACAACTTTGTCCGGCTCTCCGGTCTGACAAAGCAGGATTATATTATTCGCAGACTTACGGAGAAAGAGGTCACAGTGTATGGAAATCCAAAGGTGTACCGTTCCCTGCGGGGATTGATGATGGAGATTCTGGAGGAGCTTAGACGGCTGGAAACAGCGGGGCAGGTCACAGATGAAATGCTCTATACCATCCAGATGATGACAGAGATCATGGGAGGGATGGCAGAGGAATCCGAAGTCTTGTCAGAGAAGACGCTGCTTCATTCGGGGTGCAGGGAGAAGGTTT
>JAFVAA010000011.1 GCA_017476305.1 Lachnospiraceae bacterium | reverse complement strand
TATAATTCCTATAACATCATACGGCTGGAAAGCAGAAAAGGTGCTATCAGTTTCTAACGGACGGAGGTCCGGTGGAGGCTGGCGGCACTTTTTTTGCGTTCAGAGCCGGGGATGTGGGAGGTATATTTCCGGCTTGCCGGTATCGGGGTTCAAGGGGCTGCTCCCTTGCCAGTGTAAAACGCAATGCGTTTTACGAATCTGGCAAAAACTGTATGCAAGATTCCGGAGCAAACAGGAGGTTTTTCATGTTATCGGTGCAGGCACGGAGAATCCGAGTGTGGAACTGTTCATGAAAGATGGCGGTATTTTATGACGAATAAGAAAAATGACAGGAAGAACAGAGCAAAAAAGAAAGGATGGCCTTATAGGGAGAAGTTGGCGAGGAATAAAAGCAGATAATAAAAAGACAGATATACTCAATGGGATATTGAGAGTGTCTGTCTTTTTGTGGGATTGGATGAATTTATATTGGGATTGCCCAACGGAAGACATAATCCTGTGGGTCGATATCCGTTCCAAAGAAAGGACCTAATATGCATATTCCATAGAGCGGACCAGCGGGTGTCAGCTTTCGTTTTTTCATCTCGTCGAGTAGCAGTTTGCCGCCTGTGCTCATAATTTCATCAGAATTACCGTGATATAACAGGGAGAAAGCCGTCTTGGACTTAAAATGTACTACATTCTCCATAGGTAGATTTTCATTAGGATAGATGGCAGAACATATCATCGAGTGGTCGGAGCGATAGCTTTCTTCATCATATATAGTCTCAAAGTCGGGTGTGATAGAGAACATTGGAGTGGTCGGGAAAGGCTCGTATCCGGCATTGTATATTTCCTGGAGCTTTTTATAGTTATATTCTATCTGATCTTTTGGAGAGCGTATATCACACGGAAAGCAATAGCATGTTACATCAGGCAGTGCTATATAAGAAAATTCTTTGCTCTCACGCTCACCAAATCTCGCTTCAAATTCATCCACACAGCGTTGGGCGATTGCAAGACGTTCGTGCAACTCCTCTAAAAATGCCTCCGGCTCTAACTCGTGTCGGTAATAAGCGGATATTTCAGTAACGGACAGCCCCATTTTCTGTAACATCTCATACATCATGATTTTATGAATATTAATGAGATCGTAGTAGCGGTATCCATTCTTGGAATCTATGTATCTGGCTTTATCATAACCGCACTCCTCCATACGGAGCAGGGTGGTGCGCCCTATCTTACATATCTTTGCAACTTCATTGCTGGTATAGAGCCGTTCATTCTCTGTGGTAAATTTTTTTTGATTCTGACCGGCTGGAATATGAGTTTCTATTTTTTTCTCCATAACATTATTTCTCCATTATATGCATAGCACTAAAGTACATAGCACTTTTTTGAATTTGTTTACATATTGGTTGCTTGTCTGTGCTTCTATACAATATGAAATGTGAGAAAGCCAGATGCCATTAAAGTATGCCATTGTTTTGTGTCTTAGGTATCTGATTCTCTAAGCAAATTATAACATATCCACATATGGACAAGTCAAGCAAAATTAAAAAAGTAGTTAAATCTGCTTGACTTGTCCACTAGTGGACATGGTATGCTCATACAAAATGCTGGCATAGGGTGTGCAGAGAAAGAAGATTGACAGTTTAGCATCTGGCATGAAAGGGCGAATCTACAGGAGATCGAGCAAATTCTGAGCTGGCATTTGGATAATCAGGCATTATACTGGACACTTCCGGTCAGTTTGAGGGTGCAGTTGCAAAGTTTTTCGTCTGATTATGTGGAGGATACATGAAGAATGGCAATGGACAGGGCGAAAAATCAATGGAGAAAGGACTTATGAATTATGGCACCAATACGGGCGGAAATCGTGAATCCGTTTCTGATGGCTTCCAAAAAGCTGCTGCAGGAAGTGTGTTCTGCGGAAGTGAGTATGGCAAAGCCGGTTCTGCGCGACACAACGTTTCGCAAAGAAGATTGGGTGATCACGCTGGGAGTGACCGGTGAGGTGCAGGGGCGTGTGTTCCTCGGCATGACCGAAGGACAGGCATGTGCCATAGCATCAAAGATGTGCATGAGGGAAATAACAGCGATGGATGAACTGGCATCCAGTGCGATATGTGAGCTGGGAAATATGATACTTGGGAATGCCTCCACGCTGCTCTCCAATGCGGGGATATTGACAGACATTACACCGCCCCGGCTCTCAAGCGGGGATACGGACACCGGAGGCGGAGAAGCAAAGGCATTATGCGTGCCGATGATCTTTGAGGGCGGCGGGATGGATGTATATCTGGCATTATCGCAGGAGTGACAGGATACCAGACAATATGTGCAGTCAATATGAAACAGCAAATATACTGACATTTATGGAGGAAAACATTATGTTTAAGACAATTAAAGGTACCTTGACAACCGTGGTCAGTATTGTAGTGACCGTAGTCATTATTCTGCTTGGAACAGCATCTGTCTTAGTATCAGGGAACAGTCTGGTTTCCCATTCCGAAGAACAGCTAAACACTGAAGCAGCCCGCTATGCAGAGCAGATCAATACATGGCTGACAGCAGAAAAAACAATGACAGAAGGAGTGAGGGACAGTGTTTTAAGTCTGGGAGAAAAAACACCATCAAACGACCAGATGCTTGCTATCGTAAAAAGATTTGCAGATGGCAGGGATGAACTTTTAAATCTTTACATAGGAACTTCCGGGAAAGCGTTTATACAGTCAAGCCCGGATGCGACGATACCGGAAGGATATGATCCGACGCAGAGGGGCTGGTATCAGAAGGCAGAGGCGGAAAAAGAAACCATAGTGACAGATCCTTATATGGATGTATTGATTGGCGGAATGTGTGTTACAGTGGCATCGCCGATTTACATAGATGGAGAACTTTTTGCAGTCGTAGGAGCAGACTATACATTGAATACTATTAATGAAGTGGTTTCCTCTGTTACAGAAAAGAGTGGGGCTTACGGATTTTTAGTGGATGCCGGCGGAAATTATGTCAGTCATCCAAATGAAGCATATATGCCGGGAGAAGATACAGCAGTAGCAGTAAACGAAGTGATGCCTGGACTTTCCTCTTTAACAGAGTCACCGGGGAAGAAAGTAATCCAGGGAAAGGATTATGATGGTAAAAGAGGCTATTTTTCCTCTGCGGTCATTGGAAGCTGCGGTTGGGTGTTTGGCATTATGGTGCCACAGAAAAAAGTGGTAGGTGCATTAAATACTTTGATTGTTCTGTGTGTTCTATTTATCCTGATCAGCATTTTGGCAGTTGTGATCATTATGCGGCTTTTGATCAAAAAGCAATTATCACCAATGGATGAGATGAAACGGTTTATCAAAGAAAAGATCGTAGCCTCTGAAGATGGAAAGATCCGGAAAAAAGAGGTAGAAGAAATCCATGATCTGATTCGAACCTTAGAGGAACAGTTTATTGGAACCATCAAAAAGACACAGGAAGAATCTGCATTTATCGAAGAACAGATGTCAAACACAAACCAGAATATCAGTGAGATGAGCGACCACATCACCCTGATCAGTGCCGCAATGCAGGAGACGGGTGCAAGCGTGGAAGAACAGTCACATAGCATAGAGCATATCAGCGACACTTGTAGTGGGGTATCTGCAGCAGTAGATAATCTGGCAAAGGATGCACAGGAAATGTCAGAGAGAGCCGGTGATACACAGGTGAGAGTTGGTGAGATGGCAGTATCTATCATTGAGAATAAAAACAATGCCGTAAAGGTGGCAGAGGAAAGCAGGGAAAAGTTGAGGGAAGCAATTAACGGCTCCAGAGTGATTGAAGATATTGTAGGGGTTTCGGAAGCAATCCAGGCGATTGCAGAACAGACGAATCTCTTGGCACTGAACGCTTCCATAGAGGCGGCTCGTGCAGGGGAAGCAGGAAAAGGCTTTGCCGTCGTGGCGACAGAAATCGGGCAGCTTAGCCAGAATACCACAAATGAAATTGACAAGGTAAATGATTTGACTTCAAAAGTTTTGAAAAACGTGGAACAGCTTTCAAAGGAAAGTACAGATATTTTAAAATTTATTGATACGACAGTCTTAAAGGATTATGAAGAGTTAGAACAGCTTGCGGGAGAATATAACAGGGATACGGGATACTATGCAAAGATCAGCAGGGAAATCGGAGCAGCGGCAGAGGAGTTATCGATATCTGTAGTAAATATTACAGATACGGTTGAGACCATAAAAGATGCACAGACCGGACTGAGTGAAGCAGTAAATTCCGTCAATGACAGCTTACAGGAAATTGTCTGCACTGGGGCAAATGTATCGAATGGTACGGAAGAGGTAATGTTTAGTATTTCTTCGCTAAAGTCGAAGGTGGACAGCTTTGCAGTGTAAAATGAAGTACAGGGCAGGATATACAGAGAAAGGAGACACAGAGGTATGTTTAAAAAGAACGACAGGGAAAAGGTATTGGAGGAAAAAATCAGGGAACTGGAGACGGAATTAGTTCAGGAAACAGCGGAAAAGAGGGATTTGTCAGACCAAATGAAAATGATGAACAATATGCTCCATTGCGGTTTATGGATGGCATTTTATGATGACAATGGAGAAACTTCAGTACGCTATTCTGATGAATTTAGAAAAATGCTCCATGTGACAATGGAAGAACTGCCGGATTCCATGGATGCATTACCGAAATATATGCATCCGGATGATATTGAGAGAGTGTTTGCGGTATTCGGAGCTGCTCAGGCGGATACAAGTGGCCGGACAAAATATGATGTCGAATATCGCCTGAAGGTTGGCAAAGAGTATAAATGGTTTCACGCAGTAGGTGATTGCTTAAGAAATACCGACGGCTCTCCGCGTATCTTCCTCGGTGGATTTCACGATCTTACGGAGCAGAAAGAGATTGCTGCTGCATTAGACAGATTTCAAAAGCGCGAGGAAGTGACAGAAACGATGCGGATGGAGGGCGCATGGTACAGGGACATGATTGCTACAGCTGGCAGCGAAGATCCGGTTGTAGAGTATTCGGACCGCTTTCGGGAAATTCTGGGATTTAAAAAGGAATCGGATTTTCCTGACCTTATGAGCTCGTGGGTATCAAGGATTCATGAGGATGACCTTCCTGCTGCGATGGATGGATTTCAAAAATTGTTAGGGGATAAGGCTGGAAGATATAAATTCGATGCAGAATATCGTATCAAGCATAATGATGGAAACTGGCACTGGTATCGTTCAACAGCTACGCTTGCCCGTGGTACGGATGGAGAACCCGCCATGATGGCGGGGAATCTCATTGATGTTACAAAGAGCAAGGAAAATCAGGAAAAATTTGAAAAGGAAATGCTGCCGGATATCGAAGTCCTGAAACAACAGATTTCGGAAATCTTAGAAACCGTAGAGGGTGCGGCTGCCCAGATGCAGATCTTGACGGATGACGGAGCGGAGATCGTTCAGGCATCAGGAGATATTGAAAAATCCGTAGAGGCATCTATGTCTATTACGCAGACAATACAAAATATAGCAAGTCAGACCAATCTCTTGTCCTTAAATGCTTCCATCGAAGCAGCCAGGGCGGGGG
>JAFVAA010000161.1 GCA_017476305.1 Lachnospiraceae bacterium | reverse complement strand
TTTCCGATACAGGGATGAATTCTTTAAATCATTATTCGTATGGTTCTGTGATGGAATTTATGTATGCCTATGCTGCTGGAATCCGTGCAGACGAGCCGGGTTACAGGCGTGCGGTGATCGAACCGCATCCGGATGTCCGGATTCCGAGGCTTTTTTGCAGATACCGGTCCGTGTCCGGTGAATATGTCAGCAGTTTCTGTATCAAACCGGACGGAATGCTTGATGTACATATAGAGATTCCTTTTGGCTGTACTGCGTCTGTTACTCTGCCGGAATACGATGGTCCTGAACTCGAACTGGAAGCTGGTTCCTATGATTATCACTACAAACCGGGGAGGGATTTTCGAAAGCGTTATGATGGACATACACCGATCGTGGAACTGGGAGAGGATGAGCGTGCGGCAGGGATCCTGTTCGCGAAGGTTCCTCCGATTGGCGGGATGGCAAAGGGAAAAGATGCGGAGTTTGGATACAATGGACTGGTTGATTTTAGGAGTTTAAGTTTCCTGCCGTTTGAGAAGGAAAAGTTAGAGCAGGCGATCGGTGAGGTCTCAGAGCTGATCGCACCGGTTTCCTCCCTTTATGATGCCGTGATTTTTGACCTGGACGGTGTCATCTGTTCGACCGACAAATATCATTATGAAGCATGGAAGGAACTTGCGGACGAGCTTGGGATTCCGTTCGACCTGACGGTAAATGACAGACTTCGTGGAGTTTCCAGAATGGACTCTTTAGAGATTATTTTAGAAAAGTCAGAAAAGGAATATTCAAAGTCAGAAAAGGAAGCGTTTGCGGAGCAGAAAAATGAAACCTATAAAAAGCTTTTAGCCAATATGTCAGAAAAGGATTTAAGTGCTGAGGTGAGAGGAACATTAGATGAGCTTAGGAACAGGGTAAAAAAGCTTGCGATAGGTTCTTCGTCAAAAAATACACCATTTATCTTAGGTCAGATCGGTCTGGGAGACTACTTCGATAAGGTATCAGATGGAAATGGGATTACCCATTCGAAACCGCATCCGGAGGTATTTTTAAGGGCGGCAGAGCTTTTGGGGATCCGTCCGGAACGGTGCCTGGTGGTGGAGGATGCGGTTTCCGGAGCTGCGGCAGGACATGCAGCTGGTATGTATGTGGCATGTGTGGGATCCGCTTCTGAGGAAAGGGCAGGAGATTATAATCTCCGGAGCTTTTCAGAATTATTAAAATTTGTCGAATAATATAATGATCCATGTCATTTCAAAAGGTGCGAAAGTCTGACAGGCGAGAGAGCTGGACCTGGAGTGATGGGATTTCATGCAGGGCGAAAGGAGGAGAAAGGATGAGCGGGAAGATACGTACACTGTTAGAGGGGAAGGGTGGAAACTATATCTTACCATTTTTCTGGCAGCATGGAGAGGATGAGGAGACGCTTCGAAGATATATGCAGGTGATTCAGGCTTCGAATATACAGGAGGTATGTGTGGAGAGCAGGCCGCATCCGGACTTTGCGGGACCGAAGTGGTGGAAGGATATGGATGACATCGGAGGACAGGTCTATCCGCAGGGAGAGGATGACAGCTATGATGAAGGTGCGTTCCGCAGAAGGGATGGTTCGTTCTATCACTATATGCTGGGAAAGCTGGGAAGCTCTGCAGCAGCGATCGAGCCTTTAAAACAGGGGAATTCCATGTGTGAGATCTTTGGGGCTTATGGCTGGAAAGAAGGCGTGAAACTGGAAAAATATCTGGTCGATCACTTTATGGTGAGAGGGATCAACCATTTTGTGCCGCACGCATTCAGCCCGGCAGAGTTTCCGGATCCTGACTGTCCGCCACATTTTTATGCACAGGGACATAACCCGCAGTACAGACACTTTGGGGCATTGATGGCATATACGAACCGGGTGCTGGAGCTTTTGAACGGTGGCAGGCATATTGCTCCCGTGGCCGTTCTGTATCATGGGGATGCTTCGTGGTCCGGCCATGCGATGACAAGTCACGAGGTGGGAAGGAAATTTGCAGACAGCCAGTTAGAGTTCGACTATATCCCGCAGGATGTCTTTGCAGAGCCGGAAATGTATGAAATGAAGATAGAGAGGGGGATGCTTCAGGTCAATACACAGGCTTACCGGATGCTTTTTGTACCAGAGTGCGACTACATACGGACGGAATTTGCGAAGCTGATTCCCGTATTGGAAGACAATGGAATCGAAGTGATTTTTGTAAACGGTTATCCGAAGGGAATCGCAGATGCGCAGGGAGAGGACGGGAAAAAGCTCCTTGCAGCTGTGAAAGGTATGGCTTCCGTGCTCCCGCTTTTGGAGCTTGTGGACCGGGTAAGAGAGGCAGGTGCTTTTGAGATTCGGATAGCTCCACGGAATGACAGAATTCGCTTTTATCACTATGAGGAAACCGATGGTTCTGCCGTGTTTTTGTTTGTAAATGAGGGAACGGAGACCTATCAGGGGGAAATAGCCCTGGAGGATTCCAGAAATGCTTACTTCTATGATGCCTGGAAAAATGAAGTGACCAGGGCGGCTTATGATGGAAAACAGCTTTCTGTTTCCATAGAGCCTTTCAAGAGCTGTATTCTGGTATTGGATGCGGATACACAGATGCCGGATCTTACGGAGTCTTTTGCTGAAAAAAGGAAAGGAGCGGAAAGAATCGGATTTACAGGAGGATGGAAGAGAAGCCTGTCTGATGCAGTGCACTATCCGGCATTTGGAGAAGAAAAAGAGGTTTCACTGCCGGATGCACTGGAAAAAGAGGAACCCGTCTGGTCGGGGATTGCAAGGTATACGAACCGGTTCACGGCAGAAAGCGGTAAAGGATATCTTTTGGAAATCACCGATGCAGCGGAAGGAGTTGAGGTTTTTATAAATGGAAAAAGTCTTGGCATTCAGGTCGTTCCGGTGTATGAATATGACCTGACAGATGTGGTGAAGGCCGGAGAAAATGAAATCCGCATAGAAGTGGCCACTACATTGGAAAGAGAAATGTCTACCGTCCCGGATCCGATGGCGGAAATGCTCGGAGGCTCACAGAAACCGGAAAATGCATCCGGGTTAAATGGACAGGTCCTACTGTATGAGAGACAGAAATAGAAGCTGTGGACAAAAACCACCAGGGTGATACCGAGATCCATGCGGGATTTTATCAAAAAACCGTTCGTACCGAAGGTTCTGACGCTCCGTGTGCGCCATACGATCGATCTGGATTATCTTCAGAAAAATCTGAAGGAAGAAGTAGAGAAAAAAACGAAGGAAAACGAGCGCCTGTTTTTGCATGATGTCGGAAAGATCGGTGTTCCCGATGCTGTGATCAACAAGCCTGCAAAGCTGATCGATGAGGATACGGAATATAAAATGAAAGAAGAATAGAAGTGCCCCTGGCGATAAATTTTTTTAACAAAAATCAGCATAAAATTTCCCCTTCATCGGAAAAACGTGATATAATGATAACACAATGCATCTTCGATGCTATAGTGATTTGGAGGTGGCTGGGCCAAAAGGGAAGCGGTGCTGCTTTTTTCCTGCGAGCTGTTTTCGTTGATGGACGATTCAGTGAGGAATAGGAGCGACTATTTTAGTGGATGTTCATGTCTGGATTCTCTGTACGTTTTGTTTCGAATCGTACAGAGGCCGGAGATCCGCGGAGAGTAGTTGCAGATGCAGGAAAGAGGAGGTGTTGTTTCTTTTGTATAGAATTGCAATTTGTGATGCAGATGCTTCTTTTCTAAAATATATGAAAGAAATGATATTAAGGTGCGATATACGATTGGAAGAGGTGGAATTTTATGATTATACTTCGGGGGAGGATTTTGCAGGGCATTTGAATCTGCTTCCGTCTTGTGAATTGCTGATCGTGGACATGCAGTTAAAAGGGATGGATGGACATGAAACGGCAAGGCATTTTAGAAAATATTTTCCGCATTCCGTACTTGTCTTTTGCTCCGGGGATGCTGCTCCTACGGAGGAATCCTTTAAGGTGGCACCATACAGGTATCTGAGCAAAAAGTATTCTGATGAGAGGATGGTGTCTGAGCTGGGAGTCGTTATCTGCAGGATGAAGGAAAGCAGTAGGGCACCGGTAATCATAGGAAAGGAACATATTAATATCATCAGGCTGCGACCAGACGATATCTTATTTATAGAGAACTGGAAATATGGGAGCATCATCCATGTCAGAAGGGAGGGAATGGAGTATTTTTCCGGAGAAACGGTTTCTACGGAACGGAAAATAGCAGATCTGTATCCGGAACTAAAGGGGCATGGATTTGGCTATGCACATAACAGCTATATCGTGAATATGAATTATGTCGTGCAGATGAAATCGCAGGGAATTATCACGTTGTCGAATGGTCAGGAACTGAATGTTTCCAGGTCAAAGCTGAAGATATTCAGAAAGGAGTTATCAGAGTTGATAGAGAGAAAGGGGTGAAGTTTCCTTTCCTTCGTGGCAGCTGCCAAACTACCGGGTTACTGGAGGGTTTGGCAGCTGTTGTAGTTTTTTGGTATGCGATCCGAGGTTCCTATCCTGTCTGAAAACGATAGTTTTCTTTTTGGATGATTCGTGGTATAATCAGGCTATGGATTTATGTTCGGATAACATAACAAAAAATTACCAAAAGGAGAGAGGAAAATGGCAAAAAAGAAGAAAGCGGAAGCAGAAACATCTTCTGTTTCTAAAAAGAAAAAAATCCCGGGGATTCGCAGTGTGCGTGGAAAGCTGGCACTTTTGGGGCTTGTGGCAGTGGCTGCGACTGCGGTACTGGGAGCAGTGGGAATCTATTCGGTCGGCAGTACGAACAGGAATAATGAACTGTTAGCCTCTATCAATGATATCAATTTGATCAATAATGAGAATGAGACATTAAATGTAGAATTTCTCTATCAGCTGGACAATTCCTACAATGAACAGATGCGTACCAATGCGGAAAAGATGGAGCAGACACTGAATACTGCGATGAAAAAAAGCGGTTCCGGATACCAAAGCTCTCTTTCTAAGCTTCAGGCAGATGTGGCGAAGACAGCGGAGAATCTGCAGAGCTTAGAGGGGCTGATGGGGAGCAGAGGCTTTAAAGAGGATGTCGGAGAATATGCAAATTTCGTAGCAGGGGATGAGGGCTTGAATCAATCCTTTGCTCAGATGGAGAGTGAGGATGGTGCATGGATCGATGCTCCTTGGAAGACCTACACTATTAATGATTTGCCAAAGGAAGAAATCGGTGGTGTGACTTACGCCAAGCTTACCCATACGGTAGAGCTTCCGATGCAGTCAAAAAGGGATATTCTGGCTCTGCGTCTGGGGCGTGGCGGAGTCGTATATCATGGACAGATTTATGTGACGAGAATTACATATCGTAGCCATTGGCTACAAACAAAAAAGAGAACATCTCCACAAACAAATGCGCATGTGCTATAATGCACTTACGGTATCTACGTACCAATCATTAATCGGGAACTAAATTCCCAGGCTAACATTTGTATAGAAAGAG
>JAFVAA010000160.1 GCA_017476305.1 Lachnospiraceae bacterium | reverse complement strand
GCCACCACAACCTGCCAGCCTCGCACAGCCACTACAGGAACAATACTGCCCTTATCTAATCCTGTATCACAAAGGACATGTGCCAATGTATTGGACATTTCATCTATCTGACGATATGTATATTGATTTTGTCGAAACACCAATGCGATCCTCTCTGGTGTTCTGCGTGCCTGATTGGAAAACAATTCATGCACACACATGTCCTTATTATAATCCATATGCGTATCATTAAACACTTCCACCAATCTATAATATTCTTTTCTTGGAATAATGGAAATTCGCTCCAGCTTCTCTTCCGGAAATTCCATCATCTGCCGCATAATACAAATCATCCGCTTATACAGCAACTTGATTTCTTCTTCATGTGGGAAAATATCTGTCTGGTAGTCCATAGTAATATGAAACATACCGTTCCCGTCCCGGTCATCTACATGTAGCGCCAACGCCACCTCACTGTACCCATTGCTGTACCATTCTGTATAAAATGGCAGTTTCGATTCAATTCTGATATTCTGATAGCTAAATAGCACATCATAGAGATTTCCTGACATCTGATGCCGGTCTTTCAAATATCTCTGGATTTCTTCATATGGATACTGCTGATGCCGAAAACTCCCACCTTGGCTTTTCATAACCAAATCAAACATCTCACGCACCGTCATTTGCTCCTCATATGAAACAGAAAACGGGATGGTAGAAACGAACATCCCTGCCATCTTTTTCTCTTTATTTCCAATGCGGTTCAATGCCATCATCCCGATACTGACAGCTCTATTTTCCAGATTCAACTTTCCCAGATAAATGCAAAGAGCCGTCTCAAATAGAAGTGCAGGTGTAATCTGCTCCACTCTGCAAAATTTCAGAATTTCTTTTGAAAAATCTTTTTCCATAAAAACATCAAAGCGTTTTGCATTCACTCCGGTATTAGCTTCCCGCTCCGACTTGATATAGGCAATCTGTGGTTTCACCGCATATAACTCTCTCCAATATTCCTGATCCTTCTGATAGTATCCAGACTCCTTATATACCTTTTCCCGTTCCACATGCTCCATGTAGGAGCATATCTGTGGCTGGTAAGCTTTCTGATTTTCTTTCATTTCATCTTTTCCGGAAATTGCAATCTCATATTCTTTTCCCGCTGTTTCATACATACAAACAAGCTCAGCCACCCTGCTTCCTAAGATTCCCACGGACCAGGCATCCATGATAAGATGGTTCACCAAAAGAAGTAATGCTGTATGGTCAAAAAATTGACAGATAAAAAAACGGTACATCTTCTCATCCACCAATGTAAATTTCCTGCTTTTCTCCATATTCACAAATTCCAGATACTCCTGCTCCGTTGAAAAAGATACCACCGGAAATAACTCTTCCTCATACGGAACGACATACTGATACGGTTCGCCATTAACGATACGAAACTGCAACCGCAGACTTTCCTGTTCCTGTATAAATAAATTCAATGCCCTTTGCAACATTTCGCTGCTAATTATCTTTTCATAAACAATTGCACCACAAATGGTAGAAATTGTGGTATTCTCATAAAATTTCTGCAGATTCCAGATATTTTTCTGGGCTGATGTCAACTGATTCATAATTCCTCCCTCCAGACACTCCATTGTGATATTTTTATAAAAGCTGCACTTTCTATCCCCATAATATGCTGTTACATCTAATCAGATGAAACCATCAACAATTCCACTGATAAACCAGCTTACTATCTTCATAAACTCCCGTCAGCCGATAACTTTTTCCCACTGCCTGCCCTTTTTTAATCACAAAAAATCCTCTCAATTTCCACCTATCATTTAAGCGATTCCATATCTCATCTGAGCTTTTTCATATTTGTCTCCTTAATTTTATACATTGTCAATCCTGTTTTTCCTGACATTTTTTTCATATAACTTGCAT
>JAFVAA010000159.1 GCA_017476305.1 Lachnospiraceae bacterium | reverse complement strand
GGAATCAGCTGCATCTTTTCCTTTTTGAGCGGCAAACGCTCTGCCATCGTTTTGGAAATAATCGTCACACCCTCTCCGGTATATGGACTGATCAATCCGTTTCCGGTATCAGATAATGCTTTTCCCTCTGCCACTTCCTTCCGGAGCCACAATCTGACGGAATATACATCTTTCTGCCGCTTCATGAGACATAGAAGCTCCATGCGAAGAAAAGCAATACAAAGAAACAGCAAAAAGACAGCACCAAGGATCAAGAATACTGAATTTCCTTTGAAAAGCCTTTGAAACATCTGGAAAAACGCTGTGATACATCCGCCTAAAAAACAGGTCAGAATAAAAAACACGAGAAGATCCTTCATAAATGTCCGGATCCCTTCAAAACGGAATCCGAGACGCAAAAGGAAAAGCATCTCCGGTATCACCAAAAGTCTCTCCAGATCCTTTCTTCCGGCACACAAAAACGGAAGACATACAGCAGCTCCCGCCATGAAAAGGGAGGCCAGGAGGATTCTCTTTAAATTCTGACATTTCTGTCTGAAAAAAGCAGTTGTCATCAGTAAAAATAAATGAAGAATGAAGTTTAAAATAAAATATACATCTACATATATGATCTGCTTCACATCCTTTAAAACACTCCCTTCTTCCTGTTCTCTGTCCTCAGTATATCGAACTTCTCCTTCAAAGGTTGTCAAATCATGTCGCAAAAAAAAAGAGTTATCTTCTGCCTTTCGACAAAAAATAACTCTCTCCTTTTTTAACGATCTATTCTTCTGTTTCCACTGGTGTTTCTGTTTCCACTGGTGTTTCTGTTTTTCCAAGTGTCGTATCGGAATACTTTAAAAGTCCACTCTCTGAAAGAACGGTTCCTCCCTCGGACTGTACCTGGATGAAAAATGCATTTGGAACATCCTCCTTCTTTTCTTCTGTCTTTTCTTCCGGAACCGCACTCTCCACAGGCTCCTCTGTAGTCTCCGGTTCTTCTTTTTCCTCCTTCGTCTCAATCTCCTCTAACACCTGAATATGTTCTTTATCCACCCACTGCACAGCTAAATCCTTACCATTAAATAAAAGATGACAATAAGGTGTGAAGCCAGAGCCCGTGACCATGTACCCCCTGTAATTCTTTGCCACATCATTTACAAGGATCGGATAAGTTCCCATCTGTGTATCTACGGTCTGAAACGGTTTATTTCCATCGTACGCATATTTCTCCCCATAGAGCATATCATACTCTAACATTTTCAGATTATCGTGATAGGTTTTTGTCCTCCAGGAGGCTCCCTGATGGTATTTCGTAATATTTCCTTCATGAATACCGATACGATCTAAAATTTCCGCATAGAGCTGATAGGAAGTGAGATTTTTCTCCTGTTTTTCTAATCCTAAATTGTCCCAGACTACATACTGCGTCTGATAAAGATTGGAATCGATCAGATCTTCCTTTTTAATATCCAGGCTCGGCAGATGATCCCCATATAATACGAGAATCGTCTTCTCCTTCCTGTTTTCCAATGCAGAGACCAGATTCCCGATCATCTGATCTACCTCATACAGCTGATTCACAAAATATTCGTATGCCTCCACTTTATCCTCCGGAGCCTTATTTACCTTTATCCGGGCATTCTCCTCTAAATCAAAGCCCTCATACTTTCCGTGGCTCTGCACGGTAATCGCCAGAGTAAAATCCGTTCCGGGTGTAGAGTCCAACGTATCTATGATTTCTCCTGTCAGAATCCGGTCCTTCTTCCAGCCGTTCGGATTGTCCTCCAGACCATTCATATACTCCATAGAAGTAAAGGTATCGAAGCCAAGATTTCTATATACTCTGTTTCTTCCGTAAAAGGTCCCTTCGTTGTTATGTACACAATGCGTCATGTACCCCAGATTTTTTAAGTCATAGCAGATACTTTCCGAAGTCGTGCTTCTAAGAATCGTTTTATAGGGATATTCAGAAGTTCCAAAATCCTTCTGGCTCATACCGGTCAAAACTTCAAACTCTGTATTTACCGTCCCTGCGCCCACGGTAGGCACTGTTAAAAGACCATGGGAATAGTTTTCCTGGAGTGCATGAAAGTTCGGAACCGCATCCTTCGACAGATGAAGTTCTTTTAATGTCGCCACATCAAAAAAAGATTCTAACTGTACAAAGACGACATTCGGCTTTTCTTCCACATCTTCCGTATTCCCGGAAAGTCCATTTACGATTGCCTTGACATGAGCTTCGTCATAATCCTCCGGTTTCGAAATTCCGGTGTCAATAATGCTGTTCGTAAAGCAGTAGACAAAACCGTAGTTTTCATACGCCTCTGCAATATTCGTATAGTTGTCCTCTAACGCTTTTACGGAATTATTATTGATACGGATAAATGCTAACGCCGAAATGATGAGAGCCACACAGATTCCGGAAACTACAAGCTTTTTCTGTGTGCGGTGCGTATGCTTCGGTGCCATAAAGAACAGGCAGACCAAAGCCGCGATCACTAAAACGACGCCCAAAATGATCATCGCTACATTCAGCGCATTTAAATAGTGCCCTGACACGCTGATCGCACTCTCTAACAATGTGATATCCACTGCTGAAAACGGTGTCACACGGAATTGAAGGACCACGAAGTTGACAATTCCAAACGCCAGCCAGATGGCTGCAATCATAGTATATACAAAAATCTCGCGCTTAAAAAAGAGGGCGATCGACACGGTCAGCATAATGATCAAAGTATTAAATACAAAAAGAGCAGGATGCTCGAACAGATAGGCAAAACCTCCTATTACAGACTTTCTGCTCAGTGATTCTATGATGATTTCCAAAAATACGGGAACTGCAATATATCTTATTGCATATTTGATATATTTTCCAAGCTCTTTCCCTGTTTTCTTCTCCATATGCGTCCCTCCTTCCCCTGTTCCGTCACGCTTTTACGGATTTTCCCTGCCTTTTCTGCCTTGAAAATAACTCGTAATAACTATAATAGTATATCACAGACTTTAAAAAAGTCAAACTTATAGTTGAAGATTTTTTTTAAATACGTTATACTAATGATAGCATAGTTACTGTTTCCGGATAAACAACCGTGAACAGTAATGCAGCATGATACCAGATTAGGAGGAGATACTATGGTTCAGCCATTTGTTTCAAATGTTTTATCCAATAAATACGATACTGCTCTGGACTTTCATATCACCATGTATGACGAGCTCCCTTATCAGCGGGATTCTGATTATTGCGGAAGAGAACAGATTGCGATGCATAGCAATAAATTATTAAAATACTATTTATATATGTTCGAAGATATTTCCGTCATTGATAACGGGGATGAGGCAATGGAGGAATATTTATCCGGGCTGCAGTTAAAAGAGATCAATCAGGCAAGGCTTTCCGGCGGTGCCAGAAAAAAAGCAGAAAGAAACGCGGATGAAGTAACGGAGGAACAGATCAAAACCCTTTTAGATGACAGTGAAAACCCTATGAATAGCGCGGGCACGGTAAATGATGATCCTTTTGCCGGCGTAGAAGACTGGTAGTTTTTTCCTTCCGGAAAATATGCCTTTGAAGAAATTCAGCTCATAGCTCCTAAGCGCAGAAAACAGCTTTCCTGTTTTAGAAAGCTGTTTTCTTTTTCTATTTATTTTTTCCGCTTAAATCCCTTTTTCTTTCCTTTCGCACCGTCCTCTGCGCTTTCCGGCTCCTCCTTATCTTCTGACGTTCCATACATAGCTTCATCGAACTGCATCAGGAGCTCCTTCTGCGCCTTATTCATCTTCGTCGGAACCTGAACGACGAGCGTGACATAATGATCCCCACGCACCTGCTTATTCCGCAGGGAAGGGACACCCTTTCCACGAAGTCTGACTCTGGTATCTGTCTGTGTTCCCGCTGCCACCGTATAAATCACTTCACCATCTATGGTCTTTACATGAATATCACCACCAAGTGCTGCCTGTGCAAAGGTAATGGATACCGTAGAATAGATATCCATATCCTGTCTTCTGAAAATCGGATCATTGCCAACAACTACTTCGACCAAAAGATCTCCTCTTTTGCCGCCGTTTACCCCCGGCTCTCCCTTATCCCTGATCCTTACACACTGTCCATTATCAATTCCCGCAGGAATCGTAACTGCTATGTTCTTTTTCCGGCTGATATAGCCCGTTCCATGACAATCCGGACAGTGCTCCTTGATGATCTTTCCGGTTCCATGACAATCCGGGCAGGTCTGCACATTCCTGACTACTCCAAACAAAGACTGCTGGGTAAATACCACCTGTCCCTTTCCACCACACTTCGAACAGGTCTCCGGCGTGGTTCCCTTTTTGGCACCACTTCCATGACAGGCTTCGCATTCCTCCTTCAAAGTGATATTTAACTCCTTATCTACACCGAAGCACGCCTCTTTAAAGGTAATCCTTACGGCAGTCCGGATATTCTGCCCCTTCATCGGTCCGTCATTACTCCGTCTGGAGCGACCTCCTCCGAAGAAATCACCAAAGATATCCCCGAAAATATCTCCCATATCCATGCCGCTGAAGTCAAAGCCACCGGCACCGCCTGCACCACCGTCAAATGCTGCATGACCGAACTGGTCATACTGGCGCCTCTTATCCGCATCACTTAAGACAGCATATGCCTCCGATGCTTCCTTGAACTTTGCCTCCGCCTCTTTATCTCCCGGATTCGTATCCGGATGATACTTTTTCGCCAGCTTACGATATGCGGATTTTAGTTCGGAATCAGATGCATTCTTACTCACACCCAAAACCTCATAATAATCTCGTTTCTCTGCCATTTATATGCACTCCTTTAACTTAAGCCTCTGTTTCGGATAAATCCACCCACTTTTTGATGAATCACTCATCCTTCTTTTTATTTGGGAAAATCATTCTCTCTATGCTTTCTATATCTATAGTATATGAGGAAAGCTTAATCTTCGCTATTTGAATTTGAGCATCCAATTCTTCATTTTCTGCCTTCTCTGCTTTTTTTATCCGAAGCAAATTGACAAAATAATCAATCAAAACCTGCTTTTGCTCTTCTAAATCCATATCCCATCGCTTTCTTCTATCCTGCTTTATGCTTCAATATCCTTTTCCGTATCTTCTTTCAGTTCCTTTACAAGTTCTTTTGCTGTTTCAATATCCTCATTTTCAAGAGCCTTTTCTATCTTACTAAGCACTCTCAAAAGCTTTCTTGCATATGCAATAAATTCTTTCATATCCATTCCTTCCTCCTTTTCTGACGCACAGTACCCTATAATAAAACTCAGCACTTTTCCACTAAGTAGTAGTACACAGAAGAATGAGCAAAGCCCATTCTTCCAATGCGCAACTTAGTACTTCTTCACTACCTGGTGAGACGCAGAAGAATGAGCTTTGCTCATTCTTCCAACATGAAACTTAGTATTTCTAAGCGTTCGTTTTTTGAACGCCTAGAAATACTTTTCATGTTTTATACCTCCCGATCATCCCCGTCTACCACATCATCATCCGCACTCTGCGTTCCCATGTCAGGACCTGCACCTGCTCCCATATCAGGGCCTGCACCTGCTGCTCCCTGGGCTCCCTCATACATCTTCTGGAAGACATTCTGTGCACTCTGCATCAGCTTCTCCTGTGCCGCCTTGATATCTGCGATTTCTGAATCACTCATAGAATCCGGATTCGTCTTTTCTACCAGTTCCTTTAAAGCATCGATATCGGACTGCACATTTGCCTTCTCGGTCGCATCGATCTTATCGCCAACCTCATCAAGTGCCTTCTGTGTCTGGAATACCAGGCTGTCCGCATCATTTCTCGCATCGATGCCCTCTTTTCTCTTTTTATCCTCTGCCTCGAACTGTGCAGCCTCTTTTACTGCCTTGTCAATCTCCTCATCGGACATATTAGATCCTGCAGTAATCGTGATATGCTGTTCCTTTCCGGTTCCTAAATCCTTTGCGGATACATTTACGATACCATTCGCATCGATATCAAACGTAACCTCGATCTGTGGCACACCCCTGCGTGCCGGAGGAATCCCATCCAGACGGAACTGACCGAGTGTCTTATTATCCTTTGCGAACTGACGCTCACCCTGAAGTACATGGATATCTACTGCGCTCTGGTTATCTGCTGCAGTCGAGAATACCTGGCTCTTCTTCGTAGGGATCGTCGTATTTCTCTCAATCAGGCGGGTAGCCACACCACCCATCGTCTCGATGGAAAGAGAAAGCGGCGTTACATCCAAAAGAAGGATATCACCGGCACCGGCATCCCCGGCAAGCTTACCACCCTGTACAGAAGCACATAAAGCCACACACTCATCCGGGTTCAGGGATTTACTTGGCTCATGTCCGGTGAGCTGCTTTACTTTATCCTGAACAGCCGGGATTCTCGTAGAACCACCGACCAGGAGTACCTGACCAAGCTCAGAAGCCGTGATTCCGGCATCCCGAAGTGCATTCGAAACAGGTCCTGCGGTCCTCTCTACTAAATAACTCGTCAGCTCATCAAACTTCGCTCTCGTCAGATTCATGTCAAAATGCTTCGGTCCCTCTGCTGTCGCCGTGATGAACGGAAGATTGATATTCGTCGTCGTGGCAGAAGAAAGCTCCTTCTTTGCCTTCTCTGCTGCTTCCTTTAATCTCTGCAGTGCCATCT
>JAFVAA010000010.1 GCA_017476305.1 Lachnospiraceae bacterium | reverse complement strand
TGTTGGAGCAGTGGTCGGTATCGGTGTCGGCGTCGGTGTGGCCGTTACATATGGTACATATGGTACATACGGAGTGCTGCTCGTCCACTTTGCATATAGTGTAAGATTGTCTGTAACAGCAGTATCAAAATTATAGACTGCTGTATAGGCTGCATCTGCGTACCATCCGGCAAAGGTATATCCGCTCCTGGTCGGATTTGTCGGTTTTGAAACTTTATTACCGCTTTCTACTGTAGCAGATGCTACCGCAGAACCACCCTTTGCATCAAAGGTTACAGTATAGTTTGTAGGCGAAGATGCGGCTTCCTTGAATGTCGCACTTACTGTGACATCAGCATCTGGCATTTCAAAAGTGTATTTATTTTCATTCTGTGAATCTTGGGTTGTATTTACAAGTCCCATTCCTGAATATATTCCAGTAAGGGTATCAAGTTCGTAACCACTATCCGGTGTAACTGTCAAAGTAACGGTATCACCTTCTACTGTGGTTGACTTGTCAGCAGTAACCGTACCGTTAGTAGCACTATTGACTGTTACACTGTGGTTCGCCTTCCACTTCGCATAAAGTGTAGTAGCCTCTGTTACAGTATCATTTGCAAAATCCCACGCATTTGTGCATTCTGCTTCCTTATACCAGCCACCAAAAGTCCAGCCTTCCGCTGTCGGTGCAGTAGGTTCTGTAACTTTTTCACCACTTGCTATTGTCTGTGTATCAGGTGCGGTACCATGTCCATTAGTATCGAAGGTCACACTATACCCGGATGGTTTCAGAGAAAAAGTATGAGATTCAGATTCAGATGAGAAGATTACAGATGACAGATTGAGCTGCAAAGCGGGGCTCACACCAACTCCATCGTAATTCACATCGATGTCGCTGATGTAGCCGCTCGAGCCGTACACGCACGCCGCTTTATTATCATTGTTGCCGGGCGAACGGAGCCACCATGCAACCCTGTCCCTGTTATAATAAAGAAATCCTTATAGTAACTACGGATTTCCATTACAACCATATTCATTCCTTTTCGGCTCCAAAGGAACTTTGAACAAATTAACCGGGCAGGTTACTTGTCCCGTTCCTTTGTAAGCACGAAGCCTGACATGACTTTTTTATTCAGTTTATAGGTATGACCATGACTTAAATGACCATGGTAGCTTGCCACACTTCTTTTGATTTCCGCAAAGGTCTTTTCACCATTCCTGTATTCTTCCCTAAACTTTTTCAACCGCCTTTTCCATCTTCTTTTATTCGATGTGCGGAGCCTTTTTATCACCTTTCCGGTATCTGTCAGATAGAAGCGGAAGCCCAGAAAATCTACCCCCTCGGAAATTGGAAATATCTGCGTTTTCTGGTTAAATTCTATCCGCAGAGTTTCCAGAAGCTTTCTCATTTCTATAAGCACCTCATTCAGATATTCCTTGCTTTCATGTACCAAAATTCCGTCATCCATATACCGGATATAATGCTTTATCCGCATTTTCTCCTTGATGAGCCTGTCTAACGGATCCAGATAATATAAAGCGAACCACTGGCTTGTCTGGTTTCCCATGGGCAGTCCTGTTTCTCTCCCTGTCACAGAATCTTTTTCCTTCGCATAGCTGTTTATGATATGAAACAAAAGCCCCAGTACATTACGGTCTGGAATGTTCCAGAGTCTTTTTTTCAAAACCTCATGGTCGATACTGTCAAAATAATGACGGATATCATATTTCAGGATATATCCCTCTGTACCATGTCTTTTATAATGCTCCCTTAGAAATCCTGCCAGTCTGTCCATGGCAAAATGGGTTCCCTTGCCTTCCCTGCAGGCTGCATTGTCATAAATCAGCCTCTTTTCAAAGTAGGGCTTTAAAATGTTGTCACAAAGGCAGTGCTGTACTACCCGGTCTCGGAAAGAAAGTGCCTGTATTTCCCTCTCTTTCGGATCATAAATCATAAACTTATGGTATCCGTCTACCCGGTATGTCTTATCTTCCATCTGTCTGAGAAAATCCCAGAGATTTTTACTAAGGTTTAGTTCAAATTCTATCACATCATGGTTATTTCTTTTTCCGGCTGCAGCCCGTCTGTACGCATCATACATCTTTTCAAAGTCCACCATGGCGTTAAAAGCATCTTTCTCCAATTCCACCCTCCCGAAGCAGATACCGTTTTCACTGATATCTCTTTTTATCGCTGTTCATCCATGCACCAAGCATATTCTCCACGTCATAAATCTGCTTTGTGATCTGCCCGTACTGCTTCATCAGAATACACTGCTGTTTCATGGCAAGTTCGGATATGTACCCTAATAATTTTAATGATGTCATGGCTGTTCTCTGATAGGAAAGGCGGTCTCTGGATGATATGACATCCCCGGCACTTACAAAGATCTCATTTGCCCGGATCAGATTTTCAATCACATCCAGAGAATAATTCTGCATCCTTGATACCAGTGTGAACCGGAAACGCTTCGGGGATTTATCTGTTATCGTCATGATATAACTGCATAGATCTTTCGCCTTTGTAATAACAGATAATTCACTTTTTGCTATGTCAATCACACCTCCCTCTGAATGCTTCCGATTTATAATACCATAATCGAAACAAAAATGCCATATGTTTTTCTCTTTCACACAGGATAAACGCATCAATTTTCCTTAATTCCCCAATACTATGGCTGAAAACTGAGATTTATATACTTGTGAGAGGGGTCATATGACACCGTCGGTACTTAGTGCCTGTCTTTTAGGCACTTATGTACCGCTACGTGTGGCATCTAAGCGCAAGCGGGCCCCGGCCACAAGTATATAAATCTCAGTTTTCATCAACGATTTAGATATATAAAATTGATGCGTTTATCCTGCTCTTTCACAGCTATACGCCTCCTTCTCTCTTTGTTCTTTCCATACCTATGCAAAACTTTTCTAAATGAGAATGTGTAATTTGGACAACCTCCTGTAAAAATGTGCAAAAAAAAGACGGAAACAGCAATCCGTCTTTTACTTCTATATGTCCAGTCGTATCATGTCCGTATTTCCCGAACACTTTCCTTCTCCACGAAATGACCGGTGACAATACTTACCCCCGGATGTACTCTTTTCCCTCGCAGCTTTTTTTCCAGAAGAGCGATGGAACGTTCAGACATTCCTTTCATATCAATTTCATACGTAGTAATCCCAATCTCATAGCTTCCCGGAAGCAGATAATTATCATACCCCACGATAGATACATCCTCCGGAATACGGTATCCGGCAGCTTCTAAAACCTTCGCAAACCGGCTCGCCGTCATATCACAGTTACAAAAAAAGGCTGTCGGCATATCCTGTGGAAGCACCATCAGCGCCTCATCCACCTCGCCACTCTCAAGATATCTGTCATCAATCACCCATTCCTTCTTTACTTTTTGCCCATGCTCCAAAAGTGCCATCTCATAACCCAGATACCGCTGTGTAATCGAGCTTGTCGCTCCCACCGTCCCCACATTAGCAATTTTTTGATGTCCTTTCGAAAACAGGTATTTCGTCAGATAATACCCACCATAAAAGCTATCGGAAATCACATAATCCTCACCTAAATCCTCACCGATAAAATCCAAAAACACAGTCGGTATTTTTACATGTTCCTTCAGATAGGAAATATAAGACTGGCTGATCCCTCCTAAAACAATCAGCCCATCCACCTTTCTCTCCTGCACGAGCTTTGGCATACTGTTACTCTCCACCATATCACGGCTGATCACCTCCATGAGCGTAAAGCTCCCACGCTCTACAGCACATGCAGCCAAAAGCTGATACATACTCAGATAAAAGGAATTATATTTTCCCAGATACATTTCCCGAATCAAAACACCGATATTATAGCTTTCCGTCTGTACAGGCTTCATTTTCGCCGAAGAAACACGGGAGTACCCCATTTCCTCTGCCAGAGCGATAATCCTCTGGCGCATTTCTTCACTGACTCCCTTTTGTCCCGACAACGCCTTCGAAACCGTAACCGTACTCACCCCCACTCTCTCAGCGATATCCGACAAGGTCACTGCTTTCGCCATATCTCCACGCTCCCTTCTCCCTATTTCACTCCTTTTATTTTACTATATGGAATTTATCTAATATACCGCAGTTCACATAGCGCATGACTGCAGCCCTCTACACCTCAACAATATGAATCAGCTTCGACTGAAAATCTCCCCATAATCCCTGTATCAGGATTCCTACATTGGCAAGCGTATCACCGCTGTATACTTTTTCCTCCCCCTCGATCCGATAGCTCCTATCTGGTGCCAGACCAGGAACCTTCACAAAGCGACTGTGAACATTCGGACGCCCTAGTACCTGCACATATGTCATCAGTGCCTCCGACTGGTCCTTTGCAG
>JAFVAA010000158.1 GCA_017476305.1 Lachnospiraceae bacterium | reverse complement strand
TATCATATCGAGACATTGAAGGCAGGAGATATTGTTGTCAGCTGCAAGAGCTTTGGATTGCTTTTGGAAAATTTAAAGAAGCAGGACCGGTCTGTGTATATCGTATCGGAAACGGAAAAAAATGTGGAGCTTTTAGAACAGTATTGTAAAAAAATGCAGCCGGAGCTTTTTATTATGGGAACCAGTGTGTATACCGGGGATATGGATGGTGCTTCTGTGGTGAATGAGATCTATAGCCATATTCCGGATATTTTACTTGTGGACTTACCGGTGGGAGAGCAGGAAAAGTGGATCATGGATCATGCGGCGCTTTTGAATGCGAAAATATGTATTGCGATAGGTGGCGTGGCAGATCTGATCATGCTGCCTGGTGGGAAGGATGTTCCAAAATGGGTACAGAAGCTTCATATCAGTGGATGGTACCGGAAATTATTTTCGGGGAAAAGCAGGAGATGAGGGATAGGACAGAGGATAAAAAGTGAGATATGTTAGATTTTGTGCAAAATATACAGACAGAACATCAAAAAATTGTGAAAAATCACATGAATTTCGAAAAAAAAAAGAAAAATATACGCATTGCACAAAATGCTCTTAATTTCTTTGGCGAATTATGCTATGGTCAAGTCTTAAATTTTGTTGTATTATATTACCAGAGTAAACAACATTAATGCTTTAGCAGAGCCGTTAATGTTCGTTATGTTCTTATCGAAGGTATATACCTTCGATAATCAAAAATCAATGGGGAGGATACATATTTTATGGCTAGTTTATCTTTAAAAAACGTTTGTAAGACATATCCGAATGGATTTCAGGCTGTTAAGAATTTCAATCTTGACATCGCTGACAAGGAGTTTATCATTTTCGTAGGACCTTCTGGATGCGGTAAATCTACTACACTTCGTATGATTGCAGGTCTGGAGGAAATTTCATCAGGAGAGTTATGGATCGGCAATACACTGGTAAATGATGTAGAGCCAAAGGACAGAGATATTGCGATGGTATTCCAGAACTACGCATTATATCCACATATGACCGTGTATGATAATATGGCATTTGGTCTGAAGTTAAGAAAGACTCCGAAAGACAAGATTGACAAACTGGTAAATGAGGCAGCCAGAATTCTTGACATTGTTCCTTTGCTGGATCGTAAGCCGAAGGCTTTATCCGGTGGTCAGAGACAGCGTGTGGCTATGGGACGTGCAATCGTTCGTAATCCGAAGGTGTTCCTGATGGATGAGCCTTTATCAAATCTGGATGCAAAGCTTCGTGTACAGATGCGTATCGAGATTTCTAAGATTCATCAGAGTCTGGAAGCTACGATAATCTATGTAACACATGACCAGACAGAGGCTTTGACACTTGGTACACGTATCGTAGTTATGAAGGATGGTGTAATGCAGCAGGTCGCTTCACCAATCGATCTTTATACAAAGCCTTGCAATGTATTTGTGGCAGGATTTATCGGATCTCCTCAGATGAACTTCATCAACTGCCAGGTCAGGGAAGAAGGAAAGACGATTAAGCTTGCATTTGGTAAGTATTCTGTAACCCTTCCTGAGAGCAAGTCAGGAAAGCTGATTGAAGGAAATTACATTGGCAAGGATGTTATCCTTGGTATTCGTCCTGAGGATATTAAAGATGATGAGGCTGTGGTAAACAGCGGAGCGGATAGTGTTTTGGATGCAAACGTGAGAGTATATGAAATGCTTGGTGCGGAGGTATTCTTATATCTGACTGTAGATGGATGCGAGAAGGATATTACCGTTCGTGTAAACCCTCGTACAACGGCTAGGCCGGGAGATGATATTAAGATTGCCATGGATGTAAACAAGATTCATATCTTTGATAAAGAGACCGAGAAGGTTATTACAAACTAGTATATGTTTTATGATATGTAAGCTTTTATGGTATCTCGATATTTTGTCGAGATACCATTTATTACTTTACAGGAAACTTTGTTGCTGCCTGTAGGGCGGTTGATTTTATGAAAGAGAGAGGAGATGAAAACATGCGCATATTGATCGTCAGGGGAAAATCGCAATATGATGCAACAGGCGTTTTCTTTGATGAGATAAAAACAGGATTGGAGGAAAAAGGAGCAAAGACCGAGGTCTTAGATGCCACAGACCAGGAAAAATATCTGGCAGTCCGGTCTACATTGGCAGATAAAACATATGATGTGATCCTAACGTTTAACGGCACCATTTTAGAAGAAAATTTCTCTTTGAAAAATATTTTATTAAAAAACAATGTTGTATACTGTACCATTTTAATGGATCATCCTTATATGCATCATTTTCGTTTAAAAAATCCATATGCTCCCATGTTAGTTTATTCTCCGGATTTTAACCATGTCGATTATTTGAAAACGTATTATCCATATATTCAGGCTATAGGCTTTTTGCCACATGCCGGATGCCAATCACGGAAAATGATCCCTTATCAGGAACGGAATGTTTCCATTTCTTTTTCCGGTTCCTACAGCTCTCCTGATAAAATTGCGGAGAGGTTCAGGCAGTTTTCTCCGGAAATAGAATCCATTTTTTGGAAAATCATAAATTTTCTTCAGGAAAATGTGTCTTATACTGTGGAAGATGCCGTGCTGAAAATTTTATCCCGGGAGAATTTTCAGATATCCCCGGAAGAGACAGCGGGTACATTAAGTGAATTTCGTCTGGTCGATACTTACATCCGGGCATATTTTCGGGATAAGGTGATTCGGACCATTGTATCGAAAGGTATACCTGTTGATGTATATGGCAGCGGGTGGGAAAATTTTGAAGGTGGGGAAAATTCTGCGCTCCGTATCCATGGGCAGATTGGTTTTTATGAAACATTAGAGGTGATGGCAAACTCTAAAATTTCCTTAAATGTGATGCCCTGGTTTAAAAACGGTTCCCATGACAGGGTATTTACTGCAATGCTTTGTGGAGCCGTGCCTCTGACAGATCCCAGTATTTATCTGGAAAACGAATGTACAGATGGAGAAAATGTTATTTTTTATCATTTAGAAGAATTAGAAAAGCTTCCGGATATGATTTCTCATTTACTGGAGGGAGGATATCAGGGAGTTTCCTTAGAAAAAATAGCTGAAAACGGGAGGATCTTTGCAGAGCAGAAGCATACCTGGAAGCATAGGGGATATGAGCTTTTTGAGGATCTTCATTCGCTTTTGGAAACGGATTTCTGACTTTACTTTTTGGGAAATTGATGATACTATAAAAATGTAAAAACCATATGTGTGGAGGGATTTTATGATTTCAAATCAGGTGTTGCAGACAACGATAGACGGGCTTAGAAATATTACGAGAATTGATCTGTGTGTGATGGATACGGAAGGAAAGGCTTTAGCGACTACGATCAATCATGTAGAGGAGTATGAAGAAGCAGTTCTGGCATTTGTGGACTCTCCTGCTGACAGCCAGGTGCTTCAGGGGTATCAGTTTTTTAAGGTATTTGATGAGCATCAGTTAGAGTATGTCATTCTGGCGAAGGGGGATACCGATGATGTTTATATGGTAGGAAAACTCGCGGCGTTCCAGATCAAAAATCTTTTGATCGCATATAAGGAACGCTATGATAAAGACAATTTTATCAAAAATCTTTTACTGGATAACCTGCTCCTGGTCGATATTTATAATCGTGCAAAAAAGCTGCATATAGAGACGAATGTTAAGCGGGTGGTATTTTTGATCGAGACGAAGCATGAAAAGGATGTGGGAGCTTTAGAAACCATCAAAGGTCTTTTTGCCGGAAAGAAGAATGATTTTATCACACAGGTGGATGAAAAAAATATTATTCTGGTGAAAGAAATTGGCAGCCATGAGACCTATGCGGATCTGGATAAGACAGCCAGGGTGATTTTAGATATGTTAAATACGGAAGCGATGACAAAGGTCCACGTTTCCTATGGAACGATGGTGCAGGAGATTAAGGATGTTTCCCGTTCCTATAAAGAGGCAAAGATGGCACTCGATGTCGGGAAGATTTTTTATAGTGACAGAAATGTTATTGCATACAGCAGCCTGGGGATTGGCCGTCTGATCTATCAGCTGCCGATGCCTCTTTGCAAGATGTTCATCAGTGAGATTTTTGGTGATAGATCACCGGATAACTTTGATGAGGAAACAATCGCTACGATCAATAAATTTTTTGAAAACAGTTTGAATGTTTCGGAGACCTCCAGACAATTGTATATTCATAGAAATACACTGGTGTATCGCTTGGATAAACTGCAAAAAAGCACCGGGCTTGATTTAAGAGTATTTGATGATGCGATTACATTTAAGATTGCACTTATGGTTGTGAAATACATGAAATACATGGAGAATTTTGAATACTGATCATAGATTGCGTGGACAAAGTTTGTCCACGCAATTATAGTCGTAAAGGATATTTTGGTTTTTATGCTCGGAAACGAAATAATTTCCTTTCTGAGTATCAAAGATGAGCATATAAAGAAAAAAGGAACAGGAGATACGATGAGTGATAAAAATACTTTGATTCGGTTACATAAGGTAAGTGTACGGTACCAGACAGGAACAGAGGCACTGAAGGAGGTGTCTTTAGAGATAGGCAAGGAAGAATTTGTTTTTTTAGTGGGGAGCAGTGGTTCCGGAAAATCCACTTTTATCAAAACGCTTTTAAGGGAAGTAAGGGCGACCTCTGGCGAACTTTATGTAGCAGGGAAAAGCCTGAATCAGTTAAAGCGAAAGGAAATTCCGTTTTACCGGAGAAGGCTTGGAGTCGTTTTTCAGGAATTTCGCCTTTTGGATGATCGGAATATTTTTGAAAATGTGGCACTTGCACAAAGAGTGACTGGAGTTACCAGAAAAGAAAAGATCAGGAAAAATGTCTGTGGAATGTTAAAGACTGTGGGGCTTGCGGGAAAGGAAAAGGCATATCCGAAGGAGCTTTCCGGAGGGGAACAGCAGCGCGTCGCCATCGCAAGAGCCATGGTGAATCGTCCGGAAATTCTTTTGGCAGATGAACCGACCGGAAATCTGGATCCCGAAAATTCATGGGAAATCATGCGTCTTTTAGAGGAAATGAATCGTTTGGGGACGACTGTGATCGTGGTGACACATAATCACGAGATTGTAGATCAGATGAAAAAACGGGTAATTACCGTACAAAAAGGACACATCGTAAGTGATATGAAGCAGGGAGGATATGAGGCGTGAATACGTTTTTCTATGGATTAAAGCAGGGAATCAAAAATATTTGGCAGAACCGGCTGTTTTCCCTGGCTGCGATAGGGACGATCGCAGCATGTCTGTTTTTATTGGGAATTTTTTATGCGCTGATCAGCAATTTTCGGAATATGGTG
>JAFVAA010000157.1 GCA_017476305.1 Lachnospiraceae bacterium | reverse complement strand
TCCGAAAGGCTATACGGCAAAGGAGGCGCAGCTTACAGAAGAATTAAAGGCGATTCCTGAAATGTTAAGTGTTACATCCTTTACAGGAACGCTGGGGGTTCGTATTCCATATGAAGTTTTACCGGAGGCTGTCACATCATTGCTGATATCAGAGAACTATAGCCGGATGGTGCTGCAGTTGGACGCCGATGAGGAAAGTGAACAGACCTTTACCCTGATTGACAGTATCAGGGCAAAGGCACAAACCTTTTATGATGAGAAGGTGCATCTGGTCGGAGGCAGTGTTTCTACGGAAGATTTAAAAAATGTGATTTCAAAAGACAGCAACAAAGTCAATCTGATTGCTGTAGCTGCTATATTCATGGTACTCCTCATTTCCATGCGTCAGGTAAAGCTGCCCCTGCTTTTGACAATCAGTATTGAGGGAGCTATATGGATCAGCATGTCCATTTCGACACTTAGGGGTGACTGGCTGTTTTATATCGGATATCTGATTGTCAGTTCCATTTTACTTGGTTCTACGGTAGATTATGCGATACTTGTCACCAATCGTTTTCTTGAATTTAAGAAAAATATGGATGTAAATAGCGCCATCAAAGAAAGCGTCGCACACTCAGCGGTATCTGTTCTTACTTCTGCCCTGATCCTGATTACAGCGGGGATTCTGCTGGGAATCATATGTACGGACCAGCTCATGGCACAGCTTGGTAATTTATTGGCAAGAGGGACGTTGACGGCTGTTATCGTAGTTTTGTTTGCACTTCCGGGACTTCTCCGGGTGATTTCGGGAAAACAATCATTTTCAAGTTGATAAAGGAGGTCGAAAATGTCTGCCAGTAAAACAATCGAACAAAAAGGAAATGTAAAAAATAGTGTAAAGCGTGTGGCTTTTGTGGCGATTTCCATTCTTTTAGAACTTTTGCTGATCTTGGGGATCGCTTTACGGTTCAACCTTTATGCAGAATGGATTGCAATAGGAACGAGAATTTTGGTGGCTCTGCTTGTACTCGGGATTGTCAGCAGGCATGAGAGTGCATCCTTAAAAATACCATGGATCATTCTCATAATGGCAATGCCGGTCTTGGGAGTGGTTCTATACCTACTTATCGGTCTGAATGGTTCCACAAGAAAGATGAGGAAGTGCTACGAGGAAGTTGACCGGATACTGCTTCCGATGCTTGACCGGACAGAAGCTGCGGATGAAAAAATCACGAAAGGACATCCGGCGGCTGCCGGACTGGTGGATTATCTGAAAACTCATGCCAGCTATCCGGCTTATTCCAAGACAGCCATCCTATATTATCCGGAGGCATCAGAGGGATTTGCGGCACAGATTAAAGACATTGAGCAGGCAGAAAAATTTGTATTTATGGAATACCATGCGATTGAAGATGCGGAGTCCTTTCATAAATTGGAGGAAGTTTTAGTACGCAAGGCAGGAGAAGGAGTCGAGGTACGGCTGTTCTATGATGATATGGGGAGTGTCGGTTTTATCAATATGGATTTTATCAGACGCATGGAAATAAAAGGAATTGCCTGTAAGGTATTTAATCCGATACTGCCCGGACTGAACTTCTTCCTAAATAATCGTGACCACCGCAAAATCACCGTGATTGACGGGAAGATTGGCTATACCGGGGGCTATAATATTGCCAATGAATATTTTAACATCACGCATCCATATGGATACTGGAAAGATACCGGTATCCGGCTGGAGGGAGATGCCGTGGATTCTTTGACGGTCATG
>JAFVAA010000156.1 GCA_017476305.1 Lachnospiraceae bacterium | reverse complement strand
ATGGTCAGATTTTTCCACTGGGAGGGCTGGAGCTTCAGGCTTATCTTTTTTCAGGACATACGCCCGGAGACATTGTTTTACTGGACCGAAAAGACCGGATTCTCTTTTCCGGGGACGGGGTGTTAGAACAGCTCTGGCTTCAGCTGCCGGAGTCTCTGCCTGTAAAAGAGCAGGTGCGAAGTATGGAATGCTTTCTGCCGCTTCGCTGTGAATTTGACTGGATTTTATCTGGACACAGCAGAGAACCACAGGAGGCAGAGCTTTTTGATGTCCTGTATGCAGCAGTAAGAGAAGTAGCAGAGGGAAACACGGAGGGCGATAAAGCTTACGAATGGTTCGGTGGGCTTGCAAAAGAACATCCCTATGGGAAAGAGCCGAGAAGGATTGTTTATGCGGAGGAAAAGAATCCGGATGAAAACAGATAGCCGGAAGCTCCTGTGTATGTTACAATTATATTTATATGTATCTGTGGAAAATTGTTTTGGAATATGCATAGAGCAGGAGGTTTCTTATGGGAGAAAGAAGGGTAATCGGTATTCTTGTGGGCGGTATCATGGATGATGGCAGTATGAAGACCTTTTTGGGTGCCAAAAAGAAGGCAAAGGAGTTAGATGTCGATGTAGTTCTGTTTCCGGGAAAATATATCTATCGTAATCTGACGGATCATCATGAGCTCATATACGAATATCAGTACAACACCATTTTTGAATATCCGCACTATGTAGGGGTGGATGCACTTGTCATTTCGATTGGGGCACTCGGCTGTTTCGCCACGAAAAAGCAGAAGATGAATTTTTTAAAGAGATTTCAGGAAATCCCTCATGTGATTATCAGTGATAAATTTCCGGGAGAAATCGATATCAGTACGGACAATGAAACCGGATTGAGGGATGGACTTTTATATCTTTTGGAACAGGGGTGTCAGGTTTTTGGAATGATTGGTGGAAGTGATGCAAATGCAGATGCCTTTGAGAGAAAGCAGGTGTTTTTTCGTACTTTGCGGGAAAATCAGATTCCGGAAGAGGACATCCGGTATACGGAGGGTGATCTGTCCAGATATTCCACGGGGATTTTTAATGATTTTTTAGAGAAAAATCCGGATTTAGAAGCTGTTTTCTGTGTGAATGACGAGGTGGCGATCGGGCTTTATGATGCCATAAAAAAGCGGGGCTTGCAGCCGGGGCGTGATATTTCCGTACTGGGATATGATGATAGTGCTCTTTCCGTCATGTCTACCCCGTCGCTATCTTCCGTATCGAATGATTTACAGGGAATGGGAGCGCGAGCATTAGAAATGGCATGCTCCCTGCTCAAGGGAGAACAGGTGGAGAGCTGTCTGTTTCCGACGCATTTCATACTGCGAGATTCCTTTGTATCGAAGGGAAAAAGAAAGGGTAAGCATGAGGATAATATCCTAAAAGATATTGACCTGTTGTTTCGCCGGGTACAGGCATGGGAGGAAAATGCAGATGATCTGGAGGCGAAAAGAAAATTCGAGCTTTTTATAAAAACCTTGCTTAAAGGGAAAACGGATTCCGATGAAGCAATCGGATATTTACAGGAATTTATTGATTTAAATGGAATCTGGCTGCTGGATGTCAGTTCCCTGGTGGATTATTTATTTACGATTATGAAAAATACGGTCAGGCTGCAGGAGATGACAGAGGAGACGGATGCGTTTAAAAGCTTTGAGGAAATCTATGCGAGACTGATGCTGGCACTGAATGGAGAATTGGGACGGGTGATTGAGGAGCAGAGCCAGACGAATTATGACATGAAAATTTTCGTACAGAATACCCTGCAGCTGACGACGGGCAGGGATAGCGAGTATGCGCTTCTTTTACAGAATCTGGCGTGGTTGGATATCTATGATGCGGGTGTATTTATCTATCAGGAGCCCTATGCGAATTTCTTTTCCGGTACCTTTGAGCCTTCCGGGGAACTGTATCTAAAGGCTCTGATGAAACGGGGGGAAATTTCGCTTCCGACACCGGACAGTCAAAGGGTAAAGCTGTCTGAGATGATTTCTTTGGTTCGTGCTTCGGACAGTAGAAATGATTTGGTTTTTCTGCCACTTTTCTTTCAGGAAATGATTTATGGAGTCATTGTCTGCAATATGTCTGCAAAGCTCTTTACCAATGGAGATTTTTTAGTAAATGAGTGGAGTATGGCTGCCAGGATTTTAAATCTTTTGCAGTATCATCTGGAGCTGCAGAAAAATCTGGAGGACAATATCTCGAAGCTCAGCGAAAAAAATATCACTCTGGAGAATCAGTCCAACCGGGATGAGCTGACGGGGATTTATAACCGTCGCGGATTTTATTTTCAGGCAGGAAGGATGATTGATGAGCTGAAAGATAAAGAGGAGCGTTTGATGATCGGCTATGTCGATATGAACAACCTAAAGCTGATTAATGACCTCTATGGACATAAGGAGGGGGATTTTTCTCTGGCTTTGATTGGAAGGATGCTTGGTACCTATGCAGGGGCAGATGGAATTGCCGGAAGGATTGGCGGGGATGAATTTGCGGTTGCTGTGCGGATGACAAATAAAAAAGCAGATACCTCAGATAGGATGCGCGCATTATATGAGAGCTTTGAAGAGTTTAACCGGACGAGTGATAAGGATTATGTGGTTACGGTTTCGGCGGGTT
>JAFVAA010000155.1 GCA_017476305.1 Lachnospiraceae bacterium | reverse complement strand
CTTTTTTATAATTTGAAAATAATCTACCGTAGTAGTCTCCGTTTTTCTCTAAGGACAAGCCTTTGTTAAGCAGCTCCTCCGTGAGTACGGTTCCGATGGAATCTCTGATTTCCTTTTCGCTTACGTCATAGTTTTTCCCGTCAAAGGAAAGTTCTCCGTCCTCTGTGTGATAAAGCCCTAAGAGGAGATGGAGAAGGGTGGTTTTCCCGGAACCATTCTGCCCGACCAGACCGCACAGATAACCGTCCGGGAGCTCGAAGGAGAGCGGTTTCAGGCGAAAGCCCGGAAAGCCTTTGGTAATATTTGTGCATTGTATCATGGGTATCACCTCACTGTGTATATAAACTGTATATGTTATAATATACAGTTTATATACACAGTTGTCAATAGTTTTTGTATATTTTCTGTTTTCTCTAACTTTTAGACTTTTCTAAAATATTTTAGAAAAATAGATGAAAAATACATACAAATATGATATAATAGCCGCGAAAGCAAAAGTGAGCGTTATGATAAATCGTCTTATAAAAGTTTGCTTTTATAAGACGATTTATCATAATGCGAAGCGCGCTCGCGCCCGAGGAAACCGAAGGTTTTTGAGGGTTTTGCTTTCGAGTTTGAGAGTATGATGTAGCATAATTGCAGAGAGACGCGAAATGAGAAATACACTTTTGGAGCATGCACTTAAATCACTTAAATAAGGGGATTTTGTCTATGAGTGAAAACTATGATTATCTGACAGGCTTGTATAATCGTATGGGAATGTACGATGTGTGGAAAAATGTCATCTCGAAGGAGGAGTATGTACAGGTATTATTTGTGGATCTGGACAACTTCAAAACCGTAAATGATATGTTTGGGCATAAGGCGGGAGACATGACTCTGATTCGGGTGGCTGAAATTCTAAAGGTGGCGACTCCGGATCCCGGCGTGGCAATCCGGCTTGGCGGAGATGAGTTTGTCATCATGCTGCCGGGAAAAAAGGAGCAGGAGGAGCTTAAAGAGCTTGCAGACCAGATGATGTTTTTAGTGAGGAACGAAGCGAAAAAGGAACGTTCCTTTGAAATCATTTCTGTCAGTATGGGGATTGTCCGGAATGCGAAGGTAAAAGACGACATTGATCAGCTTTTATCCTATAGCGATGCTGCGATGTATTTCGCAAAGGAATCCGGAAAGAACCAATATATATTCTTTGATGATTATGCAGAAAAAATCCGGTTAGAGTGGCGGATGGAAAGTACAGCAGAGGAGGCTTTGAAATCCGGCAGATTTAAGGTGCTTTATTATCCGGTCATGCATTTACAGAATGCGAGGCTTTTACGTACCAATTCGATGGTCGTATGGGAAACAGAGGACGGAAGACTTTGGAACCGGACGGACTTTGAGCATGTTTTGGATAAAAGTGGTTTGATTGAAAAAATCGATCTTTTTCTATTTGAGCAGATCTGTAAGGATTTTGCTGCTTTAGATGCTGCAGACAGCAGAAGGACGGTGATGGGAATCCGTCTTTCCAAGCTTTTACTGGATGAGGAGGCGGCATCCATTTTAAATGGACTGGTTTCGAAATATCAGGTACCAAAGGAGCGGATTGAGCTTCTTTTGGATGAGAAAATGCTTGGGAGGAGAGGAGCGGACCGTTTGATTCGCATCCTGAATCAGCTGAAGGCAGAGGGATTTTCCATCGGTCTGGTACAGTTTGGAAGTGATTTTTCCAGTATACGGTATCTGGATTCACTTCCTGTTTCCACGGTATATTTCGATAGTGAATACATAGATACAAAT